>JAYEJY010000191.1:0-14019 GCA_034660795.1 Promethearchaeati archaeon
TACCAGTCATTTCCACCTTTTCACCAATAAGACTTGGTAAAGATGAAATAGAAAATATGAATGTAATTTTACTAGATATTACAGATATTAAGAAATTAGAAGATTCCCTCAAAAGTAGTTATTATGAATTCGATGTCTTAAATACCATTATCTCTGCTGGATTACGTGCCAGAAATTTAGATCAATTACTTGATTTCATCCTTGATTCATTATTATCCTCTCTTGATTACGATGCTGTTGCCATTGTTTTAATTGATGAGGAAAAAGAATATGCCAGACTAGAACGCTCACTTGGCTTTCCGCGATTTCTCCGGCAAAGCATGGAGAAAATGGCTTTGGACAAAAAGCCATTCAGAAAAGTATTTACGCAAGCAGAGTCACTCATTATTGAAAACTTCCAAGAAATTAGTGATAAACATCAAAAAATGGACTTTACTTCCCTAATGGCCTTCCCCTTTTTCTCAAAAAATGAGATAATAGGGGCTATTATGATAGGTTCAAAAGAAAAACATGCTATTTCCTCAGATGAAAAACGCATGTTAGAAGCTATCTCCCGGGAAATAGGAAACACAATTTTAAAAGCACAAATAGAGGAAAAATTACAGCAAAAACAACAAAACTTGCAACAATTACTTAACACTATTCCTGACCCCTTGTTCATTGTTGATACTAAAACCATAGCAATTTTGGATACAAATAGAAGAGTAAGACAATTACTAGGCTATTCGGAATCACAGCTCAAACAAAAAACCTGCTTAGATATCGTTCCGGAATATGAAGAACAAAAAATAACTAGATTACTCAAAGAAATTCTCAAAACTGGTGAGAAAACATTCAATGTAGATTTACTAACTGCAAAAAATAAAAAAATACCGATGATTTTTTCAGCCTTTAAAAGACGCTATAATGATGCTCCAGCAATCATTTGTTTTGGCAATGTAACGGAATAACAAAGACTCTTTTTATTATTAAGAAGTTTTAACTGAGGAACAATCGACTGCTCGTGAGAGGACAATTAGGCGAGGAATAGTTTTCGGAAGAATGACAGTGTCACACTTGATGATTTTATCGACAGTTTTCATAAATAACTCTTGGGTAATATCCTTAGTAAAGACCAATTTATCAATCCCGTAGAAAACTACTTGTCTTTTCTTAAGCAATTCAAGATCCTCTTTTGTGACAGTCAAATTATTTTCAAATAATATTACAAGATTTCCTTTCATAGCAGGTCGATGGTGGGTATGACGATAAATTTCTATGCGGGGAATACTACTAGCTAAAAGGTCTGAGAAAAACTCGCCAGTTGTTTTTCCTCTTTGCTTGGCAACCGCTAGAAATTCATCATATATCTCTGTAGAAACATTTCTAATGGTAACATCTTTCAATTTTGACTCATCTGTGGGATGGTGATATTCAGGTCGTTTGCGAAGAATACCACTTTGGATAAACCGTGAAACAGGCCCTTGAAAAGTAACATCACATTTAATGATCATCCGAACATGTTTGATGACTATTTCTCCCGTAACGCTTTTATCAAAAATTAGCTCATTAATATCTCGGAAAAGGTATTGTACTTCTTCACCGGCTTCCAATAGATCTTTTTTAGTTACTTTTAGGTGGTCCAATTTCTCTATGATTTCTGGTGGTTCTTCAACCAATCCTTCTGGCATCGGTGTTATATGTCGCCATGGTTTATACAATAACGTAAAGACTAATTCATCAAATGCCTCTCCCGCAGAAAATCCAATCCTTCTGGCAAATGTTATAAATTGCTCATAAAGATCTTTATTGACCCCTCGGATTGTTATGTCTTTTTTCTTTAAGGTACTTTTCTTCTTATTTATTTTCGGCCCGACCATGGTGATTCCCCTATGGATTCTTCTTAATCAAATACATGTATGCTTTATCTAATTTAATATATTTTGTGTAACTTATCTAAAAAGTTATATAAGTATGATTTGTATGATAAAGCAAACAATCAAATTACCTATTACTCAAGATAAGAATCAGAGGCGAAAATAACTTACAAAAAATAAGAAAAGAATAGTTTTTTTCTTCTGATTTTAATTAGAAGTTATTAAAAAGGCGAAGGATACAATAACTCTATCAAGTGGTTTATCCGTCTCCTTGAAAGAATTATTAAAGAATAGCTTTAAAAAACGAAACGTAAAACATGTGATTAGTATGGCTGTTGCGGAAATATGTGAACCAGCAGAAACAGAAGTACCAATAAATAAGGCAAAACTAGCAACAGAAAAATACAGAAATTACAAACATTGGTTCTGGGCGGGATTAGTAAGAGAGCCAGTGTTATTCACGGTTGCAACTGTTTTATCATTTTTCAATGCTATTCTTGGTGTTATGCCTAGTATCTTGATAGGACTTGGTATTGATGAGTTACGAGCCATACAAACAACGGGTGAACCCTATCAATTAACCAGTCGATTCATGTTTATCGTTATTGCCATTTTTGTTGTCGCTGTTATTACATGGGTGGTCTCATTTATCGGTTCGTATAGTTGGTCCCTAGCTAGTTTTCGTATAGAACGAGATATTCGGCAGGAATTTTTTGAAGTCATCCAAGAACATTCAATGGCGTTTCATGATGAACGGGATTCAGGTGTCCTCTTATCAATGGGAATGAACGAAATAGGACAAATACGGAGGGCTTATCAACCATCTATTCGGATGTTATTTAATACAATCTTGAATATAACCATCACATGTTCTTACTTCTTTGTTAGATTTACTATAGGAACCGAAGTTATTGGAGTAGGATATTGGCCTATTGGTTTAGGAATTTCATTAAGTTTTGTGCTCTATTTTATCTTAGCTTGGCGGTATGCGTCCAAAATAAGCCCCATACGTAAGCGTCTGGCAACTGAGTTAGGAGACTTATCAGCAGCTTCCCAGGAGGTCTTTCGAGGAATTGAAGTTGTACGATCTTTTGATAATGAAAAGAAGGAAGAAGAAAAATTCCGACAATTAAGTGAACGATATTCAGAAGCTGTAAAACAAGAAGGATTTTTAAGCTCGTTTTATTGGCCATCTGTTCTTATTATTCTCTCAACCGCTGCTGCCTTTACCATCGGAATTTGGTTAATCCCCCAAGGTGATATAACAACAGGGCAACTCGCCACGATGCTAACATTGTTGTTCCGGTTAATTCTTTTCAATTTCATGGTACCAATGCGGTTGTTGATGTTGCAAGCAGGACTAACCAATGCAGAACGCGTATGGAATGTCATGACATATGATGATCCTATGGCAGAACCTAAAGAGCCCTTGAAAGCTGATTGGTCAAAAGAATTACAATTTAAAAACGTATCTTTCAAATATCCTGGGACAGACCGATACGTCTTACAAAACCTTGCCTTTACTATTCCTCCGGGTTCAAGAGTCGCGTTAATAGGCGGACCAGGAAGTGGGAAAAGCACAATCTTGAAATTACTCTTACGATTATATGACCCAACAGAGGGGGATATTATTCTTAATGGTTGCCGGTTTCGAGACATGACAACACCAGATGTCCGAGAAGATGTGACGTTAGTTGAACAAGACATCTTCCTTTTCTCAGCATCTATTCGGGAAAATATTGCATTTGCAAAACCAGATGCAACTGATGAAGAGATAAAAGAAGCAGCGAAACGAGCACAAGCAGCAAGTTTCATAGAAGCAACACCTGATGGCTATGATACTCCAATAAGTGAAAGAGGGGTGACTTTGTCAGGAGGGCAAAGACAACGGATTGCCATTGCTCGAGCATTACTAGCAGATCCCAAACTTCTCCTGCTAGATGATTCAACAAGTGCAGTTGATATCAAAACAGAAGCTCGCCTACGATTAGCAATGGAAGAACTCATCGCTGGTAGAACCTCCATTATTGTAACACAACGATTAAGTGTTCTGGTAGAATCAGACATGATAATATTCCTCGATAAAGGAGAAATTGTGGACATTGGAACACATGAAGAATTGGTAGAAAGATGTCAACCATACCAATTTATGTTAAAGCATTTACCAAGTGGCGAAGAAGAATTATCGGCAGCAACCGTCACAGAATATGTTGAACAAAAAACAGCAGGAGGAACCTAAAGTGGCACATCGACGACGAGGTGGATCGGGAAGACGCATTGAGGAAGACCGTGATATACGTCCTATTCGTGTGCTATTACGAAAACTCATGCATTATTTACGGCCATTCATACCTATCATGATTGCTACAACAATCATTAGTATCCTTTATGCAGCAACACAATTAGTTAACCCATTGATATTAGCAAATGGTATCGATTCGATCAATACTGATAAAATTATTGAACTCGATGGACAATATTACGTGCCTATGGGTGAAGTTTTATGGTCCGTGCAATCACTAATGTTGTTTTTTGGTGGGACATTCCTATTTGTTGGTGTTTTAGGATTTATCCTTCAATCATTCACTAGGAGAATGTACGCGAAAGTCCAAGCTGGTATGATTCATGACATACGGATGGATGTCTATCATCAGTTGATTAATTCCTCCATGAGTTATTTGAAAAAAGAACAAAGTGGTAATATCACAGCTAGAATAACTGGTGATACAGAACAAATAGGCATGGGCATTCAAACAGTGGTCAATGTTGCAATACAATTCATCCTCTTAATTGCAACATTAGTCATACTTGTTGTGAGTGTAGGTTGGCAAATATTGTTAATAACTTTAGGAACCATACCGGCAGCCATCCTGCTGAGCTTGGTATTCAGTCAAATAGGCAGGAGACTCATAAGTAAGATACGAAAAGCCTTTGGTGAAGTATCAGGGAAGATGGCTGAAAGTATCGCTGGTGTTGCGGTGAGTAAATCCTTTAATCAAGAGGATAAACAATCAGAGCAATTAAAGGAGTTAAACGAGAAATATTACAATTACTTTAAACGATTCGGATTAATGATTAACATAGCCTTCCCCATTATTGGGATGTTAGCGTCTATAGCATCAGGTTTTATCCTTTGGATAGGTGGAGTGATTACGTTAAGTGCAGGAGAAATCTTTTTAGGAATAACATTAGCAAATCAATTCCTCCAACCTTTAATCATTTTATCCTTTTCATTCCCTCAATTACAATCCGCCCTCGGAGCCCTTGATCGGGTAATGGATGTCTTGGAGGCCACGCCTGCCTTAGAAGATAAAGAAGACGCCGAAACCATTGAGAAACAAGACCGCTCTGTCACATTTGAACATGTCTGGTTTGCCTATGAAGAAGATAATTATGTCATTAAAGATGTGGATTTCTACATCCCAGACGGGCAATTTGTTGCCTTGGTAGGTCATACTGGAGCAGGAAAAACGACAATAGCGGGCATGTTATTACCACGATTCTATGACATTCAGAAAGGCTCTATAAAAATAGGTGGTCAGGACATAAGAGAGTTAACACAAACGTCTTTGAGAAACACTATAGGCTTAATCCCGCAAGAACCCTATTTGTTTAACGCCACGATTACTGAAAATATTGCTTACGGTAAACCAGATGCAACAGAAGAAGAAATCAAAAAATTATGTAAAATGCTTGGGGCAGACCGTTTCATTGATGCTTTACCAGAGGGTTATGACACCGTTGTAAAAGAAGGGGGTAAACAACTGAGTGCAGGTCAAAGACAAATGATAACGATAGCACGAACAATGTTGGCTGACCCGGAAATTTTAGTCTTAGATGAAGCAACATCTCGATTGGATACATATACAGAATCCCTGGTACAAGCCGCTCAAGAAAAACTCTTTGAAAACCGCACAACCTTTGTTATTGCCCACCGATTATCAACTATTCATATGGCGGAAAAAATTCTGGTATTTGATCACGGGGAACTTATCGAGGAAGGAAGCCATAAACAATTAATGGAACTCGACGGGGTATATGCTGATTTATATAATACCTATTACGCTTTCCAAGGCTTAGAAGAAATAGACCTCGAAAAATTTGTTGATGAGGAAGAAGAAGTTGAATTAGCACCCTTAGCCTTACTTGAACAAGGAAAATTAACGGAAGAAAAACTCAACAAATTACGAGCAGAAGGTAAGATTACACCGGAAATTGAGGCAAAAATACAACAAATGAAGAAAAAGAGAGGAAAGGCAACCGGAAAATAAAACCATTATTTTTCCCTATGGTGGAAACACCTATCCAACCATCGAAAAATAGCACAGCTTATTCATTGTGACGGAGTAAAAAGCCGTAGAATTTCCTGTGCTAAGGACTTTTCACCACAGACGATGTAATTCATAGCTTCGTCTGCTTGAAGTAGAGGATTAAACTTGTCATTAAAGGGATCTAGTATTGTCGCACCACTTTCTTGGCCGATAAATAATCCCGGGGTATGAATAATTGATAATTTATCGCGAATATCGAGCATCCCGTCGATTTTTCCCGCAGCAACATATACCATATCCAGTAAATTAGCACCGAAACGACGTGTACCGGAACATTTAGCCATAATTGGTAGTAGTCGATTCAAGAGTGATGATTTTGCTGCTGCAAGATGGTCATAATCAATAGATAAATAGGCTTGTGATAAATCACTTGTTCCCTTGGTTTGGAATTTCTTACCATTATACCAAGCCCCTTTATTGGCTTCAGCATAAAAGAATTCATGAGTATAAAAAGAGCGAACAGCCGCAGCACTAATGTCTGAGAAAAAAACCTTCTCCTTATCCTCTCTTATCCGGGCAATAGCAACACCATAACAAACCAAAGGGATGCCACGGGAAAAATTATTACTGCCATCTAAGGGATCACATAAAACAATATATTTAGGATCATCAGTTAAAAGTTGTTTTCCCCATTCTTCAGAAAGAAAAATACAGGGAAATTCTTCTTGCTTTAAGAAATCGAGAACAGCTTGCTCCATAACTAAGTCAATCTCATACGATCGCTCACCAGTAATATTGATGTTATCAGTTTGCTTTTTTTGAAGTTGAACCTCAGCAGCAGCTTCAAAGGTAGAGACCAGTAAGGTGTCAAGTTTCTCAATGAAAGAAGGGAAATGCAAAGTAAATAACCACTCAAGAGAATTATATTTACTCTAATTAAAAAAAGCATCTCATCAAATAGCTTTTTAAGAAATAGCTCAAAAAGTAATCTAAGATAGTACAAAGGAGTATAAAAAAACCATGAAAGAAGGTAAACTGGCCTGGGAATTATTACAGAAAATGTTAAGGAAAACAGGCTATGAAAATAAGGGGATAGTACAAGGAGCAAAAGCAGGATGTGACGCTGCTGTTATCAATTATCAACAAGCTATAACCAGGGTGCAAGAGTTCTATGAAAGCGATGAAGAGGTTTACCTTGTCTA
This sequence comes from Promethearchaeati archaeon, assembly GCA_034660795.1. Taxonomy (GTDB): domain Archaea; phylum Asgardarchaeota; class Heimdallarchaeia; order JABLTI01; family JABLTI01; genus JAYEJY01. The sequence continues at coordinate 7,330 of JAYEJY010000191.1, forward strand.
CAAATCAGATCCAATTACCTTCCCAACAACAAATCCCGGGAAATATGCTGTTATCGTGAATTCAAATGATGTCGTTACCACAGGTGCTTTACCTTTTGGATTTAATGCTACAATCATTGTCCCCTCGACGTTCACTTCAACAGGTATAGCGAAAATACAAGAAGGCATACACCAAGAATGCTTAAAGTATAAAATCAGTGTGTTAGGCGGACACACAGAGATATCATCATCGGTCAATTCAGTAGTTGTCTCGGGATCAATGTTTGGATTTGTGCCGAAAGATCACTACGTAACTCGAGACATATCAGAAGGAGAAGTAATGGTCTGCATAGGTTATTGTGCAAAAGAAGGAATGGGTATAATCGCTTCAGAAGGTTATGAAACATTACTAAATTTTATGGAATCAAGCGCTGTGGATAAGTTACTAGAATTAGGAAATGATATATGTGTCATGGAGGAAGCGCTTACAACAAATAAGCACTATCACCCCTCAATGATCCATGATGCAACAGAAGGAGGCGTAGTAGGAGCAGCGTATGAAACCATTGCCACAGAAAATTTCGGCATTGCATTGGAAGCTGACAAGTTCTCCTTGACTCGAGAAACGAAAGAAGTGTGCGCGTTACTAGATGTTGATCCTTTACGGGTGATTTCTTCCGGAACCCTCTTAGTAGTAACATCCGAAGAACAAGGTAAAAAAATGGAGAAAGAATCAACAAAAGACATACCCAAAAAAATTGTCGGACGGATACAAAAACCGGAAAAAGGGATAACCCTCGATGGTGAACCAACACCGCCACCACAACCAGATGAGATAATAAAAGCCTTAAACGAATTAAAATCAAATAATATGAAATAAGGGGGAAACTTAAGAAAATAAGGCACGAAAAATAAAAAAGTGTGAGGAAAAAACAACTCAAAAGGAAGGAAAAACATAATGGTAAAAAAAGCAATCGAAGAAAAAATACGAGAACATCTAGGAAAAACATTCAAAAAATCAGACTTACAAGGATTTGGCAAGAAAGAAAGCGGAAAAGTACGGGACCTATATCATAAAGAGGATAAAATTATCCTGGTAACACCAGACCGGATATCAGCCTTTGACAAGATACTCACCCAAGGTATACCCTATAAAGGACAAGCATTGAATCAAACGTCGGCGTTCTGGTTTAAGAAAACAAAAGATATTATACAAAATCATATCGTTAGCGTGCCTGATCCAAATATAATGGTCGCCCAGGAATGCGAACCGATACCAATAGAAGCAATCGTGCGGGGGTACATAACTGGTTCTGCATGGCGGAAATACAAAAAATTACGAGAAGAAGGCAAGCCATTAAAGATTTCAGGGGTAACGTTTTCTAAAAATTTACGAAAAAACGAGAAATTAGACGAACCGGTTTTCACACCAACAACAAAAGCAGAAGAAGGGCATGATGAAGAAATAACCCAAAAAGAAATACTTGAACGGGGAATAGTGGACCAAGAACAATTAGCCCAAATAGTGGAAGCCGCATTCAAACTCTACACAAAAGGAAACGAAATAGTGAGTAAGAAAGGGGGCATACTAGTAGATACGAAATACGAATTCGGGTTGAATCCGGAAAACGAATTAGTCTTAATAGATGAAGTGCATACAGCTGATTCCTCGAGATACTGGTTAAAAGACGAATACGAAGAACGATTTGAGAAAGGAGAGAAACAAAAAGGCTTAGATAAGGAGTATGTGAGAAATTGGTTGCGAGTACAAGGCTTCATGGGAGACGGGGAAATACCAGACCTACCAGAAAACGTGGTCGTGACAGCAGCAAAAAATGTCATCAATGCTTATGAACTTATTACAGGACAAGATTTCAAACCAGCAAAAACGTATGCATCAAATAAACGATTACAAAAGAATCTGGAGAAAACATTCTGAAAAAAAGCGTGAAAAGGAATAATCTTTCAGCGGATTTTTTTTTCCTAGCTTTTTTTTCTGAGAATTCTTCTTACCAGATACCAACGTAGGAAAGAATCGCTTTGAGTAGAGTCAGAATGCCAAGAATAGCGGTAGCAATAGCAATGCCTTTTTTGAGGATTTCATTCTCAATCTTTTTCACCGTCAGAGCAGCAAGCGGGGCTGCAAGAACAACACCCACAATCAAATAGGATGTAAGTTCGAAGATAGCATAATTAAACGGAACATCGTTAACATTACTGTAAATAACCTCAGTAATAATATAGGTGATAAAACCAACCACACAGGTGATACCTTCAGAAAGGGACGTCGTGCCAATAGCCTGGCGACCATCACGACCGGAAATAAGCTGTCCGGAAACAGTAATAGGACCATAACCGCCACCAGAAAGGCCTTTATTAAAACCTGCAAGAGCGCCAAAGAAAACAACCTTGCGAATAGAGAAATGTTTGGAAGGTTTCATAATAAGAATCAATCCTCCCATCGATAAGACCATCACGCCAATGTAAATCTTAATGATAAACGTGGCAATGGTACTGTAAGCGAACACAGCATTAAGAATAGAGGAGACAATAGTAGCGATAACACCAAAAACAGCCATGATAATAATGATCTTGGTATCCTCGGTGAGATTTCGTAGACGACAAATAAAACGTTGAAAAGCAGTCTCGGGGGTATTAATGTTATTATTCTCATTCTCAGAGTTAGTCTTAGTATTGGTGTTTGAGGAATTATGGGGATTACATTCGGAAGTGATGTAAGAATTGTGAGTATCTTTGTTACTGCCAAGAGTAATATTCTTTAAGAGAACATGGAAAAGACTGGAAACAAGATTAGCAAAGATTTCGGAAAGCAAAACCGCTGGGACAAACACAATAGGGTCGAAATTAAACAGGAGTAAAACCGGAGTCAAAACGGTCCCGTAGCCCATACCAAGCGTGGCGTCCAGATATTCAGCCAGAAAAGCGATGATAGTTATGACTACGGATAACCATACAAACGGATAAAAAATGCCCATTTTAGTACCTTTAACCATCCATCATATAATTTTATGTAAATTTCAAAGGTGTGGAAGAGAAATAAATACTTTTTCCTATTAATAAAGAAACAAGACGCCCTTTATAAAGGAGAGCGAAACGGTCTTTATAAATGACTCCCGCAGATAACAAAAAAGGATGAAAAACAGAAGAAAAAAATAGAAAAAAATTTCCGGGAAATCAATAATTGCGGTTATGCACGTGGGAATAATCGCCAACCTTAATGGAACTAGAGTTCAACCCACTAACTTTACAATTAGTGCCAATAACAGAGTTAGTAAGATTGGAATGAACAATAGTGGTATCCTCAAGGATAACGGATTCACTCAACTCGGTGTTCTCAAGACAAACACTCTTCTCAACCATCACATAGGGACCAATGGTGGAAGAGGAGATCTCACAATCCTCGGAAATATACACGGGAGGAATAATCGAGCTATCACGGACATCGCCTAAGACCTGATGCGTCTGGTCATTAAGATACTTGCGATTAACAGCCAGCAAATCTTCAGGATAGCCAATGTCTAACCGCCAACCATCAATACGGGCAGCGGTGACAAGATAATCATTACTCACAAGACGCTGGATAGCGTCAGTCAATTCGTACTCACCACGAGCAGAGGGCTTCAACCCGGCAATCATGGTGAAAATAGTCGGGGAGAACACATAGAAACCGGTAATCACCAGGTTACTTTTGGGCTCCTCGGGTTTCTCCTCAAGCGAAAGAACCTTATTGCCAGCCACTTCAACAACACCGTAGCGTTGGGGGTTCTCATTCTCCTCAATATGAATAGTGGCAGAAGCATTAGAGGAGAAATGAAGGTCAAGGCATTTGCTAAGGTCAGCAGAAAAAAGATTATCGCCAAGAAGTAAGGCGAAATCAGAGGTGATTCGACCCTGGATGAGATTAACAGCAGCAGCTAGGCCATGGGCTTGATCGGTGTGCTGGACAACATAAGAGATATCCATACCTAATTCTTGCCCATTCTTGAAATAATCCATAATATACTGACGCTGGTGACCAACAACAATGATAACCTCATCAATATCCAAAACGTCACGAAGATACTCCATCGACCGGTGGAGAATAGGCTTACCGGCAACAGGGAGCAAGTGTTTTGGGCGATAACTAGTAAATGGTAATAACCGGCTGCCATGTCCAGCAGCTAAAACAACGCCTTTCATTTTTTAAACCTTGAAGAACAATTCAATTTTTAATCAATAGATAAAATATTGAGCATATCAATTTTTGGGTAAGAGAAAGAAAGCAGAGAGGACATTTTACACTTTTAGAAAGACTTATAAGAGTTTTTTAAAACTGCCTAAATGAAAGAGTATATCACGTTAATAAAAAGAAATACAAAATACCACTTAAACTTTTTAACGAGAGAAAGGGCCGATTAAGCAATGAGAGACGAAGTAATCGCAGTTGAAAACACCGTTTCATCGGAAAAGCATTGGAATATATCTACTTTTTGTCAAGAAGTACATAGACAAAATGGCTTTGGAAAAAGTAAACCCACAGAGGATAATACAGCAACAGAAATGGAAACAGAATACGGATTAAAAGTAATAATAACCATACCAGCATATAACGAAGAAAAGACCATAGGAAAAGTAGTGAGAAACATAAAAGACGTAATGAACACAACAAAATACAAACATCAATACCTGGTTCTAGTCGTAGATGATGGCAGCGAGGATCAAACAAAAGAAGAAGCTAAAAAGCTGCGCGATGATGATCATTATACCTTCAAAAGGTGTTATCCTTGCATCATCAACGATTGCCCGTTTGATAAACCACGCAATGCCAGCGATGGCTATTAATTGGAATAACATAAAGTCATCGATTGGCGCTCGGACAATACAGGAAAATGTTCCAAAGATCAGTAATGTCATTTGTAAGAGTCCACCGAGTATGTTCCCTAGGGCGACATCTGTCTTCCCTTTTGCTGCTGCGACAACTGCTATTCCATGTTCAGGTATTGCCCCAGAAAAGCCGACAATAAGTGCCATAATTTCTATACTAATGTTGATTTCCTCTAGGCTTACTTCTGCAGCGTTACTTAATAGGAACCCGCCTCCAGCAATTCCTACTACGCCAAGGATTACCAGTACAATTGAAGCGCCCATGGTTACATGTGGTATTTCAAGATGTGGTCCTTGTGCATAGGGGTTGATGAGTTCTTTTCCCTCTTCTTCTGGGCATTCTTCCTCACTTATAGTTGTCTCTCCTGTCTCTTCCCAGACAGTTTGTTTTGTTCTTAGTTCTTCTCTGTCTGGCATTTCTTCATGGAGTTTGCTTCTAGTGGGTTTAGGCTGCCGTTTCTGTCGTTGTTCTGCATCTAGTTTCTGGGTTGCTTTAACTTCCTTGCTTTTTATGATGAGAAAAATCAAATAAATGATATAACTTGCAACGAGTGCCATACCTGCCATTCTTGGCATCTCGCCAACTAATTCTTCTTGTCCTTGGAAATATGGCATTGTCCCATTTTTCACTTCATAAAAGATCTCATCAATCAGTTCAATTACCCCTATCCCAAAGGTTAGGAACGTTGCAACAAAACCCCATCGGAGGAGCACTCCTTCTGTTTTCAGTGTTTCTTGTTTTACTTCTATGTATCCCTTCCCTTTGCTTCCCACTAACACTACTATTCCTAATAATATTGCATTAAAACCTGCTGCTGCTAATGTTGTGTAAAAAGCTGTTACTATTAATTCATTATTTCCTGTTGTTGTTCCCGTTATAAGTAATATTCCTGCTGCTACTGCTTCTGGTAAATTGCTTGCCAGACTACTAATCACACCTGCAACATATGCTGTTAACCCCACATACCGCATAATATTATCTAACCCATCCACTGCCCATTCACTTGGTCTGAATGCTAGCCAGAGACCTAATAATGAGGAGACTACCACTAAGGCTATAATATATGTAAAATTCTCCGGATTCTGATAGTGTAGAATAAACATTGTTACCGTCCCTCCTAGCAGGAGAAGGACGATGATTATTTCGTACCATGGTAGTTTGATAATATCCCACAAGCTTTTATGTTCTCGACATTCATTGTTATCATATACAATTTCTGGGTTCTTTTGTCGTGCTTTTTCTGCGTTTATGTTTGCTTCCACCAAAATGAGTGTCTTTTTTTTCTTCAATTTGGTTTATTGTCTGTAAAAGTGTTTATTTTGCAATATATTAATGTTAATGTTTTCCCCTTTCTCTTCTTTTCTTCCTTTTTTTAACCCCTCGGTCCCCCCCACTGGTATTGTTTTCTTTTTCTTACTTTTCTATCTTTCGCTTTGTTTTACTTTTTAATTAAACCTATTATTTTTGTCGCGCTTTATTATTCCTAAAAGTATTAATATCTCTTCATTTTTTCTTTCATCAGAAGTTCAATTCGATTGCTTAGTTAGATTTAATGAGGTTTAATAATTGAAACTTATTTCGATTGTTGGTGCGCGTCCAAATTTTGTGAAAATGGCTCCATTACTAAAATTAATTAATAATTCAAATCATGATCATCTTCTTGTTCACACAGGTCAGCATTATGATTTTAACATGTCCAATATTTTTTTTGAAGAAATGGATTTAATTAAACCTGATTATAATCTTGATGTTGGTTCAGGTTCACATGCTTATCAAACAGCAGAAATTCTTATGGGTATTGAGAAAATTTGCCTTGGTGAAGAACC
>JAYEJY010000192.1:0-14011 GCA_034660795.1 Promethearchaeati archaeon
CTTAATTCTTTTTCTTGATTTTTGGAGAAAGTATTTAAACTATTATGGAATTTACGACGATTCTCTTGGAATCGGCTTTCAAAATTTTGTTGTTTTTGTTTTGCTTCTTTTTGGAGCTGATTTCTTAAATCAGCTAATTCCTGTTCATAGGTTCTTTCAATTTGATTAGATTGTTTAGTGAAATTTGCTATTATCTCTTCCAACTGTTTATCAATAATTTTATCAAAAGAGTCTAAAAAGTCATTTTCATCTTGGCGAATAGCTAAATTTGTTTCTACTTGCTCATCTATTAATCTCTTAATAGGTTCTGTTAAAGCAATTTGTACAAAATTTACTATGTTTTGGATACTATTACTGTTTTTCTCAAGCAATGAAATGAATTCGGATTCCCATTGCGCAACTAAATCTCCTAAATCCATCTGATAATTAGCTACTGTACGATTAAGAATAACATCAAATTGCTCTAGCATTTCTTGAAAAGTATCTTGGGTTTTGGCAGCAATATCTTTAATTATCCGTTTTCGTTTCTCCGTAATTTTTTGAAGTTCTTCCTCTTCTTGAATACTTTGTTTTGCAAGTTGTTCATTAACCGTCAAACGGGTATCAAAAGAGTATTCGGTTAATTGGAGTAATCGTTGATCAAATTCCTTTACTAGCTCTTCTAATGCTTGTTGAAAAAGTGTTTGGTGATTATCCAAGATGGGTTTTAAAGAATCCAGTTGCGATTTAGTTGTTTCTAATTGCTCATTTTTATATTGTGATAAATTTTCACTTGTAATTGGCCGTAGTTTTTCCAAGGTATTTAAAATAGATCTTTTTTGTTCCACTAATACTCGAGTAATTTCAATTTGAAAATTATTGGAAGAGGTTTGAATTGCCGTATTAAGTGAATTAATTACTTCTCCAATTTGATCTTCAATTGGTCGAGTGACTTTTTCTAAATCATCAATTCCCTCATCAAGAACTGTGAAAATTATATCCTCAAAGGCATTTTGTGAGTCCTTAAAGGCATCAAGGACTTCATCAAATGCATCTTTTGATTTGATTTTGAAATCTAAAACATCACTAATGCGGTTATCTACGGTTTCTTCTAATTTATTTTGAACATTATTTTTGGATTTTAATAATGCATCTGAAAAAGTATCGGAAATAGGCATAAGTTCTTCTTTCAAATTTTCACATGTTTCAGCGGAACGAACCGAAGCTTCAGCTAAGAAAGCATTTGAGGATTTTATAAATCTATTAAGATCTCTTAAATCAGTTTCCACGGATGCATGGATTCCACCCAAGGAAGCATCAATTGCAACCTCAATCTCTTTAAGATCAAATTGGGATTTTTGAATACGCTCTAAGCGCTCTTCACTACTTGATTTACGAATTTTATTTGCTGCTTTAGCAGTATATTCATCCATATTTTGTTTCGTTTCACCTAATTCCCTCTTTTGATTTTGTAAAAATGATTTTAAGCGAAATATAATTGAATCAAATTTACGAACAGGATATGATGCATAATACCTTTCTTTATCCTCATCAGTTTTTTTCACCGGGTACACTAGCCCTCGTTTTTGTAAACGCTCAATATAATTTGGAATACGCCCCTCTGAAACATTACTATATTGGGAAATCTCAGGAATAGTAAGTGAACCATTTCTATTTAAAGCTGTAAAAATGCGTTTTTCATTTGTTGTAAATTTAGGTAAAACACCTAGTTTTCTTGCTTCTTTTTTGGACATTTTGTTGCCTCTCAAAGGGCCAGAAACGAGGTTTCTAGCGTTTTTTCTATTATTTTTTAACTCAACCATCGCTTTTATCATTATTGTTTAACGTAATAAGATAGGCCATTTTTTAGTCAAAAAATAATAAAAACCCAAGAAAAAAAGAGATAAAAACTAGGTTTTTACTAAAAATTTAAGCCTATGAAATAAAAAAATTCAAAAATAGATAGATAAACGATTTAAAGTAATGATAGTTATGGGCCGGTAGATCAGCCTGGAAGATCGTCTGATTCGCATTCAGAAGGCCACGGTTTCAAATACCGTCCGGTCCACTTTTTTTATTACTCTGTCTTTTGTAATATTTCTCGTAATTTTTGTTTTGATAATGAACGGGCACCAATTTCTCTAATTGTTGTACTAGCACTTTTTACACCCAAAGCAGCTCCAGCTTTAATATCGCCTGTTTTTAAGAATTCATGTAGAAAACCCGCACAAAAGGAATCACCTGCGCCTGTTGTATCAACGACCTTTGTTGGTATGGCCTTTTGATGATATTTCTCTCCTTCTCTTGTTCCTATAAGTACTCCTTCTTCACCTAAGGTTAGGACTGCTATAGAACTATATTCTAATAAATCTTCTAGGATACTATTCTTTTTGGTTTTTTTAGTGAAAGCTTTACCCTCAAAAATATTACAAAAAAGAATTTTAGGAGGATATTTTGAAAATACTTTTTGTAATAATGCCCTTGTTTTATCAACCACCGAATAGGCAGCTAAATCAAAAGCTATAGTTTCACTTTCCTTAAAAATTTTCCATAGTGCCTTTTCGGATTCTAATGCTAAATAACCTTCAACATGAATCAAATCTAAGGCTTTTAATAATTCTTCTTTAATCATCTCAGCGGGTAAAACTTTGGATGCTCCATGATACACAATAAATGTCCGATCTTTGTCTGGTGTTATTAAGGATAAAAGTTGACCAGTTTCATTCTCATGGTCTAGAATACTATAGGTATGTACACCTTCATCTCGGAGTATTTGCATAAACTTCCGACCTTTTTCATCATCACCATGTTTACCAATAAAAGCAGAAGGCGTGCCAATTTTTGCAAGATTAGACATGATATTGGCTGTGCTCCCGCCCGGATTCTTGAAAATTTTTGGCTTTTCTGTTAATTGTTTAATTCCACTAAGAATTTTATGGAATGTTTCTGAATCAACAATTTTATGCCCCCCTGATTCTATATTTAGCGTTTCTAGATATTCAAACGAAACATTCACTGTTAAATCCCATATTATTTGTCCAATTCCTAAAACACTGTAATCCATGTTTATTTACACAGTCCTTTTTTTTATTCATTAAAGATATTGCCTATATTTTTAACATTAATGTTTGTGTTCTTTATACAATGTTATTTTTTCAGTAAATATTCTGCTACTTCTCGGGCCCAATCGCCGATAGGGATCTCCTCATCAGTTGTTAATTGTTGCAAATAGTCTTTCCAACTTAATTTCCCGAAGGCTTTTTGCCATTTAGGAAAGAGCTTGTCTAATTGTTCCTTAGCAATTTCATGTGAATCACAAAACACTCCTTTTTCAATTGAAGAATTACATACAGCACATTTTTTCATTTATTTTTTGCCTCCTTTTGATTAACATCTGTCATTTCTTCTAAAGCTTTATTTTTATTTGTCTTATAATTTTCTAAAACTTCATCAGGGGTACCTGGGCAATGTAACCAATTGGAACAAATAGTATAGGGGCGTTTTCCTTTGGGCCGGATTGTGATCATTGGGAAACCACATTCCTTACAATTCTTTTTAGCTGGTCTAGCATATCCTTTTTGTGGAATTGGGGCACTCCAGCTACACACTTTTTTGTAAAAACCTGTGCAACCAACAAATCGTTTTTTAGTTCTTCTGGAGCGGGTGATTATTAATTCTCCTTGACCACAAATAGGACAAGGCCCTAAAATACGTTGTCTTTGTTTAAGATTTTGAACCTGCTCTTGTAAGGTTACCCCAATAATCTGTTCTTTCTCAAAAAATTGTTCGAGTATATTCTTAAGTTCCCGAATAGTAGCTAAGAGGACTTTTTCCTTCTCTTTTTCTCCTTCTCTTATTTGCTCCATTTCTTTTTCTAATTCTCTTGTTAAATCACTCGAGATTATTGTTGGACTGTATTTTTCTAAGGTATCTATGACAGCAAAACCAAGATCAGTTGCAATCATACGTTCATCCTCTACATAGCCCCGTGAATACAATTTGTCAATGATACCTGATCTCGTTGCTTTTGTTCCAAGCTCTTCACTCTCCATTTTTTGTAATAATGAGTTTGGATTGTATCGGGCAGGAGGTCGCGTATAGCTTTGTTGGTGATAAATTTCTGCTAAAGTAACCTTATCTCCTTTTTTCAAATCGGGTAATTCAACTTCACCAAGTTTACCAAATGGTTGATATAATCCTAACCACCCTTTACGTAATATTCGCATCCCCCGTAAATAAAAAAGTAAATTATTAAAAACGATATCTAATCTTAAACTTTCTTTAATAGCTGGTTTCCCAAAAATGGCTAAATATCGACAGGTTATAAGCTGATAAATCTTCTTTTCATTACCTCTTATATTTCCAGGATTTTTTCCGGTCGGATGAATAGGGGGGTGGGCTGGGTCTTTTTTCTTCCCAAATGTTGGAATTAATTTTTCTTTCATTAAAAGTTTTTCAGCACGTGATTTAAACTCTTTGAGTTTCTTTAATTGCTGTAAAATTTTTTTATGATTAATGGTTTTAGGAAATTGTTGACTCCCCGTTCTAGGATAAGAAATAAGAGCTTTTAAATAAAGAGATTCAGCAATACGTAATGTCTTGCTAGGTGAAAATTTAAAATATCGATAAGCCTCCGATTGCAGTCGACTTAAATTAAATGGTTTCGGGGGTTTTTGAGTGATTTTTCGAGCATTAATTTCTTTTACTTTTCCCTCCTTTTTTGTTGCCTCTTCAACAATAGTATTTGCTTTTTGTAAAGTCAGGATATATTTTTTGGAATATTCGAGATCAATTACTTCTCCATCAAGATCAATTGCTGCTTTAATTACCCATCGAGGTTTAGGAACGAAGGTTTGTATCTCACGTTCTCGATCTGCAATAAATTTTAGTGTGGGCCCTTGAACCCGACCGGTAGATAAGAGCTTGTATCGCCCAGTTGAGTGTTTAATAGCTAAGGTTAAAGCTCTGGTAAGATTAATCCCAAATAACCAATCAATTTCATGGCGCGTAAAACCTGCGGCTGCCAACCCGAGATTAACTGTAGGTTTTAGATTTTCAAAAGAGGTAGTAATATCTTCTTTGGTGAGAGTGGAAAAAAGCATACGTTTAACATCAGTTAATTTTTTCCCACATGCGAATTTTGCAATAGTAGCTCCTATTACCTCACCTTCTAAATCATAATCCGTTGCAACAATAATCTCATCAACTTCCTTACTAAATTTTTTAAAAGCGAGAACAAAAGATCTTGTTTTATTTTTCGAGTCAGCTATATATGAAGGGACCCATTTATAACTAAAAGCTGGGTAGTGCCATCCACCTCCTGAATCTTCTACTGTTGAATATAGATGGCCAAGTGCTGGGATCGTAATAATGCTTTTACCATTATGGGTGCTTTTCCATACCGGTACATTTGAATAGCTTTTCGGGGTTGAAACTTTTTTAGGATTGCTTTGGTCATCAAGTGCTTGCGCAATACGTTTAGCAGCAGTAGGTTTTTCAGAGATACACAAATAATCACTCATATATCTTTACCCCATTAGTTATTTTATTTTATTACTTACAAATCCTAATGTAAAGTTAATAATTGCTTCGCTTCCTAAACAATAAAGCAGAAACTTTTTTACACATGCATGAGCCTTAAAATTATATAAAGGTAGGTTTGAAATATATGACTGATAAAATAGTGAATCTTGATTATCAAACATTACAGCAATTTATGTATGATGTTTTTGTAAATTTAAATGTTCCAAAAGAAGATGCTAAAATTTGTGCTGAAGTTCTTATTACCTCTGATCTCAGAGGGATTACCTCACATGGTGTTCAGCGATTAAAAATGTATTATGACCGAATAAAAGCGGGTGTTCAAAAACCAATAACAAAGATCAAAATACTAAAAGAAAGCCCAACAACAGCCACTTTAGATGCTGGACATGGTATGGGACATGTTGCAGCGTATAGAGGAATGGAATTAGCTATTAAGAAGGCTAAAGAATTTGGTTCTGGAGCTGTTTCTGTGGGAAATTCAACTCATTATGGGATTGCAGGCTATTATGCATTAATGGCTACAGAGGCTGATATGATCGGCATTAGTATGACAAATGCTCGCCCATCAATTGCTCCCACATTTGGGATTGAACCAATGATGGGTACTAATCCATTAACATTTGGCATTCCCACAGATGAAGACTTCCCATTCTTACTTGATTGTGCTACTTCTATTACTCAAAGAGGTAAAATTGAAGTATTAGCAAGAACAAATACTCCAACCCCGAAAGGATGGGTTATAAATGAGAAAGGAGAATTAGCTACTGATTCAAATCAAATACTTAAGGATTTAAAAGATGGGACGGCAGCTTTACTACCATTAGGAGGAGCTCGGGAGACGCTTGGAGGCCATAAAGGCTATGGCTATGCAGCAATTGTTGAAATTCTTTCATCAGCATTATGGGGAGGACCTTTTATGAAAAACCTTACAGTTGATAAAGGCTACAAATTAGGCCATTTCTTTGTTGCAATAGATCCTTCGAAATTTATTGAGCTTGAAACTTTTAAGAAAATATCGGGGTCAATTTGTCATGACTTACGAAATTCAAAGATAGCACCAGGTGAAGACCGTATTTTTACAGCTGGTGAAAAAGAATTCTACAAAGAGCAAGAAATAAAAGAAAAAGGTATTCCTCTTAATGAAAGTTTACAAAAAGATATACTAATAATGCAAGATAAATTAGGCTTAGATCAATATGATTTCCCATTCTAAGCCTTTTTTATTTTTCTGGTTCTTCATCGTTTTTGTCCGGGGTAAGAGAAATTATTGATTCATCAGAATCCTCTTTTTTTGATAAGGGAAAAGCAATCCAATGAACATTATTCATCAGTTGATTAACATCAAATTTCTTTCTTTTTTGTTGAGTCCTTGGAAGTGTAATGTTTTGTAATTGAGTTATACTCCACTCTAATGATCCAATAAAGTTAATTTTTGACCATAAATAAATAATCCCATGAAAAATAACCAAGACAAAAACTAATGTGAGAACAATAAGTAATTCTTGTCCGCGTGGGATAACATGGTCATCCATGAAATTAATATTAAAGACTCCTCCAAAAATCACTTGTTGGAGCAAACGAGGTACATAAACGAAAATTTGAAACAAGTAAATAGTGAGTGAAACAATACCCCATAATCGAAAAAATCTGACTATTACATTGTTAGCAAATTGCTCTCCTCGTTTATTAAATTCAATAAAGTATAAAACAGCCCAAATTACCATGATTTGCCCACCAAGACGGATAAAGTATGTTGATAAAGCAGCATTCACTTCTATTGTTGTAAAAGGGGCATTAAAACCAATTAATAATCCGCCAAGAATCATAAAACCCAGCCCACTTATAATCCACCATAAGGGAGTTTTCTTAGTAATTTTGGGATTGGCAAGACATAAACCAATCATTGTGCCAATAAATGAGGTTCCTAAAAAAGGAAAGATCGGAACTAAACCACCAGTAGTAATAGCTAAAAACCATGCAGCAAAAGTACCCTTTGTTTTTGCAATTGATGTTAAATTAATCATAGAGCCAGGCGTTTCATCATAGAGCCAAGAAAAAGTGGGAATAAAATGTCGAAGTAATGCTGTTGTCACAAAAATAATTACTGATAAAAGTAGAAAAATGCTCATATTACGTTTAAATCTTAATTCATTATTATTGGAAAGCAGATTTGTTAAGAGAATACTATTTACAATTAAACAGAAACCAATTGCTTTTAACGTATCAGCTTCAAAAAGCGCCCCATACAAAGGAGAGAAATTTGTCCAACTCCCACCTCGGATAACCTTTCCAAAATACCCATCATATCCAAATGCTTGTTCAAACCATCCTAAAAAAATTAAAAGTGAACCTGTAAAGACTTGTTTTGAAATAATACTTTTAGAAGATTGGTTTTTTTGCTTTTTCTTAATTATAACATAAGCATTTACTATTGCAGAGATGAATAGAAAAAAACCATGCCATGTACCAAAAAAAGCTGCAAGACCCATGAGAATCAAAATAATGATATTAACTTCTAATAATTGATTGTAATCTGTCAACCACTCATAATCATAGATATGCATAATTACATGATAAATTAGCATAAAAACAATTGCAAGACCCCTGAAAAAATCCAAACTAGCAATTCTAGATGATTTTTTCTTTGCTATTGTGTTTTCTTGCTTGTTTTTTATCATGTCTGGATCTTGGCTTTTAACAGTCTGGCTTTTCAATAAAACACCCGGCTATACATTAATAGAATTATTATCTTTTTTAATGTTTAGTGGGATAAATAGGCTCATCTATTATAGTAAAACTTGCTGAGAAAAAAATAAAAAAAAGATTTACAATAATCATAATTTATAACTTAAACCTTTTTCAAATGCCTTGAGATTAATATCATGATATTTTGGCGGAAGATTCTTTTTAATGCCTTGCCGAATCTGTTTCTCTGAGAAAGGTAAGATAGCTGTGTTTGCAGTTAAAGCTCCAATGAGAATTACATTCATTGCTTGACTAAGCCCCAGTTCACGAGCATCTTCTTGTGCAGGAACAATAAGTACCTTTTTCGTAATTTTGTGTAGTTCTTTCTCAATTTTCTCAAGAGAGGGATAATTTACTTTTCCTTTAGAAACTCTTACTGAGAGTGGTTGATAAGTTGTCATATTAACAACCGCAACACCATCTTTTCGTAATTTTGGCATTGAACGAAGTGATTCTAAGGCTTCAAGTGCGATTAATACATCGGCTTCTCCTAATGCACAGAGGGGAGATTCGGTAGGATCATAACCAATAGCAAGATCAGAAATAACCACTCCACCTCTTTGCGCTAATCCATGTGTTTCCATAGTCATAACAGTTAAATCTGCGATTTCTGCAGCGGTTGCTAAAACTCGAGAGGTAGACCCAATTCCTTGACCGCCCATACCAGTTATATGAACTTTTAATTTCTTTTGTGTCATCATTTACCCTCCAATTAAATGCGGCTAAATTCCTCCAATTGTTTGATGGGTTTTTCACGTAATGGACATGTTTGAATACAACATCCACATCCAATACATAAATCTGTATTAATTTCAACTAGTTTTCCATGTTTTTCAATTGCAGGGCAAGCAAATTCTCTCAAGCATTTCTCAATATTACGACAAATATCTGGATCAATGTAAAATGGATTTGCTAAAGTACCTGCTTTACGTTCTGCTTTAGAACGCATTAACGCACATGGCTCTTCTTGAATTACAACCGCAAACTCCTCTTGGTTGAAGGCTCCTTCTAGAGCTTCTACCAGAGCATCAACATCATAAGCGGGAATACGTTTTACATATTTTACACCCCATGCTTTCAAAGTGTCATCGATACTTATTGTTTGAGTGTTAGCATATTTTGGTGGTAGCTGAGCACCGCGAGATTTTTCACCTGTATTAGGATTTGGTTGATGACCAGTCATTGCGGTAATACCATTATCCATGACCATTAAGACTTGCCTATGATTATTGAAAACAGCATTCACAATGCCGGGCATTGCAGCATGGAAAAATGTAGAATCGCCAACAAAAGACATAATGGGTGTATCTTTTAAAGCTAAAGATAAACCGGAACCAGCTGGAACACCAGATCCCATGCTATACAAAAGGGTTCCTTGTTCATGGGGAGGTAAGTACCCTAATGAATAACAACCGATATCAGCGGTTGAATGTCCTTCTAATTTATCCATAACAATTTTTGCTGCGTGGAAAGATGTTCGATGACCACATCCGGGGCAAAGAACAGGAGAGCGACTGGGAACATCAAGAGACGGCTTAATAATGGTAATGGGATTTGGTATATCTAATAATTTAGCGAAAATTTCAACAAGACGAGAGGGTGTATATTCTGAAATCATTAGGTCCATCCAATCTTCTTGTTTTGTTTTACCAATAACTTCAACATTCGTGATTTTATGGTCAAATAATGCTGCTTTTACTTGTTCTTCTATAAAAGGATCAAGTTCTTCAAGGATTTTGATTTTTTGATGTTTTTTAATAAAGTCAATGATCTTATCCATTGGTAAGGGATTAATAATTCCTAGTTTGAGAATTGTTGCACTTACTTCTAATCGTCGAAGAGCTGATTTTGTTGCAGCATATGTATGTCCGCTTGTAATAATACCTATTTTACTTTTGTCCGGACCGATTTTCTCCTCACGAAGGAGAGCTCCATTATTTGCTAGTTCTTCCCAACGTTTTAGATTTTTGAGTGATTTTTCTCGTAATGGTTGTAAAGTGTTTGGAAGAGGAACATAACCGCCACCTAAATTTGGGTCGTATTTTCGGTTAATTGAGAGTTTCTTCTTACTCCCAAACTCAACCATCCCCGTCTGATGACAGATACGTGTAGTGGAACGAACTACAACAGGCATTTGCCATTTCTGAGCATATTCTATAGCAAAGACAATGAAATCTTTAGCTTCTTGAGTATTTGCAGGTTCAATGAGAGGAATATGACCTAATTTTGTATAATGTCTATTATCCTGTTCATTCTGAGATGAATGAGGACCAGGATCATCACCTAATAAGACCACTAATCCGCCTGGTATGGTAAATTTGCTTAATTGAATAAATGAATCCGCTGCCACATTTAAACCAACACTTTTCATAAAACACGCTGCAGGTACGCCGCCAATAGCTGCAGAAGCAGCCACTTCAGTTGCTACCTTTTCATTTGTTGAAAATTCAAAATAAATGCCGCTTTCCTCGGTAATTTGTGCTAATCGAACACCAATTTCACTTGTTGGTGAGCCTGGATAGGCAGCAGCAACCTTTATCCCAGCTTCAATCATTCCGCGAACAAAAGCATCATTTCCTAATAAGATTTCTTGATGAGGTGGATCTTTTAAAAGAGAATGTGTTTGTGTCATACAATCTAATTCCTTATTTTTTTAGTAAAAATATCATTAATAGCAAGAGTTCCTTAAAAAGTAACCTCTAAAATAGAATAAATAGTTGTTGTCTAAGAAACTAAGATAAAAAAAGCTTTCAGAGCTTATTTCATAGTTGATGGCATTCAAATAGACCAGAATCGAGTTCTACCATCACAATTTCATCCCCTTCAGAATGATCCTTAAAGATAGATGATAATTTAACTTCAACTGTTTCAAAGGTAACCTTATTCATTAATGATACCTTGTTGGTGAGAATATTCATAATAATATATTTCTGTAACTGGTCGCTCTTTTTTATGACGGTAATATGGTCTGGTGTACTTTCTTTTACAGAAAGCGTTTTAGTTTCTTGTGTGGAAAAATCATATAGAACTACTCGGCCATAACGAACATCAATAATTTGGTAAATTCCTTTTTGGTATTTAACAATATCACCTATTTCAAAATAGGGTATTCGTACACAATAAGTAGTTGTATAGAGATGTTTGCCATCTTTCATGGATTTAAGTTTCTTACTATATTCTAAAGAGGCAGCAAAACGATCAGCTATGAAACGAGCAAGATTTTTTGCAAAATTCTCACTCCCAATATATAAGTCAATACCTCCTTTTACTTGATCAACTGTTTTTGAAATATAGGCCATTCTATCTCCATTAAGCATTTCTTGTTTCTTTTGATTGATTAAGTTAGAAATTTCCCGTTGTTCATATGGTTTAATCTTTCGTTGATCTCCACGAATTTGTACGATTGACTCATAATACCCTCGAGTATATTTTGCGCATCTTTGACAAACACCAATTTCATAACGAAGAATGATTTTTTTTTCCTCTTGGTAAGGAGGTACGTCTGGATGAGGCGAGCCTTCAAATAATAACAATAATTTATGAGATTCGGGACTCTCATGAGGAGGTAGAGGTATTTCAGAAGTTGCTACTAGTTCTGTGTTAGGAACCTTTTTGGTTTTAC
Organism: Promethearchaeati archaeon; assembly: GCA_034660795.1. Taxonomy (GTDB): domain Archaea; phylum Asgardarchaeota; class Heimdallarchaeia; order JABLTI01; family JABLTI01; genus JAYEJY01. Next base: position 11,891 of record JAYEJY010000192.1, read on the forward strand.
TAATAAATTGCTCTAAAAATTCTCGAACGATTTGTCGCTGGTGTTCTTGAGCTTCAACCCATTCATCACGATAATAAAGATCTCCGCAGAGTTTACAAACTATAATTGTTAGTTTTTTTTCAGGGAAAGAATGTATAAGAGGGAATTCATCAGCATAACAACTTAAGCAAAAACCAGCAACAATTTTTTCTTCTTCTTCACCTTTCCCACATTTACAACAAATTTGACCCAATAATACACAACCCCGAGAATTTTTGGTAATTCTTCCTCAATCAAAATTCCTATTATCGAATGAGCATTACATGACCTACATTGCCATGTTTTTGACAATCAACCCATAAAACGGCTAATTCACTAACTAAACGTTCTTTTATTGCTGCATCGACAATTTGTTTTCCGATAAGATTAAAACTTGTTGCCTTTCGCATTTCCAGTAAACATTCTTCCAATGAAACTAATTTACCACCAAAAAAGCGTTCGCTAACATATAATTCGATATCATCTCCCTCAACCGTTTCTCCAAGAAGTTTTTTATCACAAACACTGACTAAATATTCGCGTTCTTGTTGTCGGACACGCATATAGAATTTTGCCTTTTTATTGTTCATGTTTTTCTCACATTCTTCATATCAAACTGGAGTGGGTATTAATCCCAGACCGATTTGACGCTTGTTCGAGCACCACATGCCTCACAAACGAGGAAAGTAATACGGTCTTCTTTTACTAATTTTGTATCTGGTTTCCCACATTCTGGGCAAATAACATAATCTTCTAGATACCGTTGAAATAATTCCATAATGGAAGAACGATAATGTTTTCCGGCAAAGACAGCTCTTTGATTTTCAATATTAGCGGAAGTTGCAAGTTCTCGACTCATGAATTTTAGTAAATGATTTTCATCACGATGAAGAGCTACTGCAATTTGATGCCAATTTTTTATAAATGTTCGATTACCTTCTATGGAGATATCTGGTTTTGGTGGTTTGAATCGTGTTTTTTTGAAAATTTTATCGGGTAATTGTTCTCGTGCTTTTTCTAGTAATTTTTTATATTCTGACATGTTTAATTTTCTTCCTGATAAATGAGTAATGCTTTCAGAAGCGTTTAAGTTATTTTAATTATTGGTTGTTCTAAAAGTCTTTGTTTAAAATGACATTTGTTGCTATTCTGTTTTTTATCAATAAGGATTTTTCTTATGCGAGATTCTTTTTTATTTGTAGAAAAGAAAATAAATACTTTGTTTTATTATAAATTAAGGGTGATAATTTGCCTCCTAATATAGCTCTTATCGGCGGGTCCGGTATATATGATTTTCCCGCAGAAAAGTTTTCGGAAAAAAAGATTGAAACACCTTATGGCACAGCAAAAATTAGTAATTATTCTTTACAGAAAAAAAATGAATTTGTTTTTCTTGCAAGACATGGGAAAGAACACTCAACCCCACCTCATGAAATTAATTTTCGAGCAAATATATATGCATTATTTAAATTAGGAATAAGACGAATAATTGCAACTAGCGCAGTAGGCAGTCTAGATCGAAATCTTAAGCCAGGTCAATTTGCCCTCCCTAATCAATTTATTGATTTTACTTCAAAAAGACCCGCAACATTTTTCGATGGAGATTTTTCAGTTACCCTTCCAAATAAATTAACACGAACAGGTGTTATTCATACGGATATGACAGAACCATATTGTTCTGAGTTGCGACAAATTTTAGGATCTTCAGCTGACAAATTAGACATACAATTGCATGAACAAGGAGTATATGTATGTACAGAAGGGCCGCGATTTGAAACAGCAGCAGAAATTAAGGCATACAAACTTCTTGGCGGGACAATGGTGGGAATGACTTCCGCAACAGAATGTATACTTGCAAGAGAATTAGGAATGTGTTATTGTACACTTGCATTAATAACAAATTTTGCTGCTGGTATACAAGAAGCTGTTTCAGCAGAAGAGGTCTTTAAAACATTTGCTAAACAAACTCCGAAAATCCAGAAGCTCATAAGCAAAACTATTCCTAAAATTCCTACAGGATCCTTTTCATGTTCGTGTCTTCCAAATAAATAATCACAAGAATCCAAATAAGAAATCTTAGCATAATTTAAATTAGAGTGAAAA
>JAYEJY010000193.1:0-2742 GCA_034660795.1 Promethearchaeati archaeon
TGAAGTTTAGTAATAATTGTCATAGGTTTCTTCTTTCTTAGTAATAGCGCCACCTATTAAACCAGTAAAGATATTTGCGACAGCTGCCATACCGCCTGCTATTGCGCCTATAATCAATGAGAAAATAACGAAATATTTACTAATTAAATCATTAATGTCTCCTACTTGAGCAAAGGCATCTTGCACAGCTTGACTTATTGCTGTTCCAATATCAGAATTTTCCGGGATTCCAAGGAAAACCAATAATTGATCAGCAACAGCATTAATATCTCCGCCAGTTGAATTCCACCAGTCTAAAACTTGGTTTTTTATAACTAACCAGAAAATAAGAAATGTACCGCCAAAGACAATTAAACCAGTTAAAAATCCTGCAAGAGCACCAGCACCTGGGCCTTGAGCGATTAAACCAGCTACAAAGCCACCTATTAAACAGCCAACTCCTCCAAGAACAATGGCTAACCACCAGGCTACCATCTTTCCTAAAAGAGCAAGGCCAATAAGTGCTCCTTCACTTACAAGACCGCCAATGATAAATCCTAATAAAATAGTTAAGAATGACATAGTGCACACCTTGTCTATGAATGTGTTAGCTATACTAGTTTTAAAACGTTTGTTTTTAAATTTAATTCAACATATAAGAAATAAAGAATTAGAAAAAATAGAGAATAATGAAAAAATAGGAAAAAATGTTAAAGTTATAATTTTGTGAGAGATGTTTTTACATCAACACCAGCTTGAGTATACAAAACACCTACTGGACAAGTATTCATTGTTGTCTCTAAGCATCTTTCCAATTTCTTTTCTGATGCATCTGCTTTTACTATAACCTCAGCTCGAACAGCAGTTATCGTCGGGTCATCTGGTCCTTTGTCAGCTTCTAATTTTACTTCTAATTCTTCAATGTCTATACGCATTTTTTTAGCAACCAGAGCATAGATTGTACCAATACAGCCAGTTAAACTCATAACAAGAACTTCTAAAGCTGTTGGTCCGGTGTCATCACCATCTTTCCCAGGTGGTAAATCCATGACCATGGTATGCGTACGTCCATTGTCAACAACCGTTTGAAAATTCTTAATCCATGTTAAATTTGATTTCAATGTGTATGCCTCCAATATAGGTCAAAAAAACGGACAACCATAGAAATATAATAAAGCTTTTGGATATTATGAATAAAATCTAAAAAAATGAATATTATTTTTTGAAAATCAATTAAAACAAATCAAAATACTATTAGGAAAGTAGAATAATCAAATATAATAGTTGTTTATGATGAATAAGAAAATACAATACCGCTATTCTTTGCGTCCTTCAACTGCATTTCTTATACAATGGCTTACAATTGGTTTACTTTTCAATATGATACTTTTAGCGATAATTTATTTTGTAGTTGATCCCTATATTAAGCGGTTTTCGAATTATAAAACACTAAACACAATAATATATAGTGTTTTTATTTTTGTAATGTTTCTTATTTTTGTTATAACAACTGTTTTGATTAATGCCAAAAGGTATTGGCTAGATTCTAAATTTTTAGAAAATATTAATGCTTATAGAGCTAGTAAAGAAAATGAAAAAATTTGGTATGAAAATATAATTCAAATGAAAATAATAAAAACACCCGTTATCGCTAATAGCTTTGATTTTGGATCAATAAAAATTAAGTATAAGCAAAAGAATAAGCAAAAAATTCAAACCTTATATTTATGGGGCATTAAAAACCCTCATGAAGTTTATCGGGACATTTATGAAAGGACACCAAAAGATACCAGAAAAAATATTGATGGAACATTTGAAGATCTTTTTTGAAAAAAATAAGAAAGCTAGCCCTCTTTTAAAAAGGAAATTTTATTTTTAATTAAATTTCTTTCTCTTCGTCGTCGTAAATATTTGTAAATAACGTAAGGTATCATTAAAAGGATAACCCCACCAATGAATGCTCCGATAAAAATCCAATTACTTCTTGAATGACTTGGACTGGTTGTAATTTGTATTTCATTATACCAATTATAATTATCATTTCTTACTCGATAAAAAAGCTGATAATTAGCTGAACGAGAATCCAACCAAAAAGCGTACATAAAATTATCATTGTCCACCAGTAATTGAGGATTTTTTGCTAGATTATTAATTAAAGAAATTTTCTCCGAAATTTGCCAGCCAGAAGATGTACGATAACGAATATCTATACCCTTATGATATGCGTAGTCTTCCTGTATTTCATAAGCAAGCCATAAATAACCTGCTTTATCTAAAGTAATAGCTGGGTTTGAGGCGTCAGACCTACTGGAAGGTGGTCGTTCTTGGGGAATAAAGGGCGCTACTTCAAGATAATTACTCCAAATTGAGGAATAGATGCTCTTTGAAGCAGTATTGATAAATTTTGTACCATAAACATCAGTAGGAATTTCACTTGTATGATTTGACCAGAATATATTTAGACGATTATTCTCATCAATAATAATTGCTGGATCAATGGCTTTATTGATTCCATAGGTTACTTCTTCAATAACACCTTTGGTTTCGTTGTTCCAAATAGTTCGGAAGAGTATTTTTTGTGAATTTTCTTCACCCTGCGACCAGACAAAATGAAGGTTATCATTATTATCTACAATAAAATCTTGTTTTTGGAATATCTCATTTGAGTTATTTGATACTCTAGCAATAGCTGACCATGCTTCAAATAAATAATCATATTTTCTATAGTATAATTCTTCAATTCCCGAGTAATCACTTATCCAA
>JAYEJY010000194.1:0-13952 GCA_034660795.1 Promethearchaeati archaeon
CAAGAAAGTCAACAAAAGGTTGTTGAGGTAATACATGAGCTTAAACCCGATGCTGTAGCACTGGAATTAGATGAAGAACGATTTCAAATGCTACAAGAAAATGAGAAATTGTATACTTATGAAAAACAAGACACTTCTATGTCAGAGGAAAAGGGAACGGAGGATAATACTTCTGAAAGAAATGATGTTCAAAAGGATTTAACCTGGGATGAAGTGTTATATGGTGGTGATTCCTTTGCCAAATTAGATAGTCTGGGATCCATTCTCCGAGATATTGGATTTTTTGAGCAAGAATTAGCTACTTTACTAAAAACTGAACAACCTGGCAAAGAAATGTTAAAGGCTTATGAAGCTGCCGAAGAAATTAGTGCGGATATATATTTTATTGATCAAGAGCTGAATGATATTAACAAGTCTATGACATCAAAAATGCCAATGGAAGAAGCTTTATCTTTTCAAGAAATGATCGATGAAATTATTCGAGCAGGTAAGATAGCTCCTCAAAAGGTAATAGCTGAAGAAGAGGAAAATAATTCATTTGAAGAATCTACTATAGAATCGCTAGCTAATGATGAGGAAGAAATAGATCTCCAAAAGATTCTCTCAATCTTTAAAAATAAAGAATCATTGGATGAAGTCTTAGAAATCTTCCAGACTCGTTTCCCGGGTTTATTTAATATCTTATTATCCGATAGAAATGATTATATGGTTCAAAGAATTGCGCAAATAGCTGCTATTCACTCCAAAGTTGCAGTAATTTTAGGATATGGTCATATTCATGCAATTAAAGATCTTCTTCAAAAAGAAAATAAACAATGGAAAATAGTTGTTTATGATCAAGTTCATTAATTTTTTTTCACTATCTTATCACTCGATCATCAACTTTGAAATCCTCGCCGGAACCCCAAATTAATTGTAGCTTTCCGTATAATAAGTCAATATTGAAGTCCTTTTTTGCACTTATGGGTATTGTCTCAGGTAAAAACTGTAGTCTATCAATTGCTCGAGCAAGTTGAATAGCTAATTCACGTTTTTCCCCTTTAACTTCTCTATTTATGGCATCTTCTAGTATAAAAATATCCGAAATCCATCGCTCTAATTCTTCTAATTGTTCTGGTTCTTCAATAAGGTCAATTTTTGATATCACATTGAGTTGTGGTAAAAAGAAACGCATTTGCACGCTTAAAGATAAAATCATGGAATTAATTAACCCGCAGGGAGTTCTACAAAGGTTTGAATCAAGGAGATCAACAAGCACACATTTTTTTCCGCCCAATAATTGAGCTGCAATAACACCTGTTGATCGAAAAGCAAATAATTCCATTTGACCAGGGGTATCAACTAATAAGATATCGGGTGAATAATCATCAATTTCTTCAATGATTTCTCCAGCTTGAGAAGTTATTAAATCAACTGCTGCTACAAGACCACCATTTGGCCCGAGTTCATATTGGGCCATTATTTCATTTATGTTTATGTAGTCTCGAACATCTATCGTTGGAGCATAAGGAAGATGAAGCACTCCAGGATCCATGTTTAAAGAAGCAACATTTATTTCATTTTGTATTAAATAATCTGACAATGATTTGGTAAGATAACTTTTTCCAGAGCCTGCTGTTCCAACAAAAAAAGCGGTGTACATTTTGAGAATAGTTCCTTTAATAGTTAGTATATGTTATTGGGGAAAAATTTCTATAAATAATTACTTGTAGCTTGAGTTAAAAATTTAAGTATTTACGGGGAGAATTTTTGGTTTCTCGCCAGTAACTCCTCTTAAATTACTTATTTTAGAACGTATCTCTTTAGTAGCTTTAGAAACGTGTTTTTTATCTTTCTCTAAACACAGAGAAGTGATATGGATTTCAACTTGGATAAACCCTTTTTTACTTGTAGAAGGTGTCTTCGGATGGGTTTTTATATAGACAGTTGGATGTTTCTTACGTATTGGTGCTATCGCTGCAGCAAGCTCACTTTCAGGAACATGTCTAACAAGAAACTGCTCCTCGTAATATTGCAAATCTTCCGATTTAGGGAAAATGTCCATAACTTCTTCGGTAAAGATACTTTTCATTTCTCTTGGGACGCCAGGGAGTGAAAAAAGCTTGATATTATTATATTCTATGAATACTCCTGGTGCACTACCTGCATGATTTTTTAATGGTTGTGCATTTTTTGGTAACATGGCCATTTGTTCTCGTTCTTCAGTAAGTTCAATTTCGATTCCTTTTTCATCTTTAAGATATTCTAAACGTTCTTGAATCATTTGAAATGCTTGTTCATTTAATTCTAATTCACTATTAACCGCTTCAGCTACTGCTTGTAATGTCATATCATCGAAAGTTGGCCCTAAGCCACCAGTGGTTATGATTATATCAGGTTGTCGGGTAATAGCTTCACGTAAGATTTCGACCATCTGTTTTTTCTCATCATGACCTGTGGTTATTCTTACGACTTCTCCTCCTAATGAGGTTATTTGCCTTCCTAACCAATGTGCATTTGTATTAACTGTTTTACCAATTAATAATTCATTACCAAAACAAATAAGCTCAACTTTCATCATTATTCGAACACTTTCTAAGATATTATTTATTCTATGAGTGCGTCAACAACCATTTGCCATTGCCTAGGGGCACTCATTCTAACTCTTCTAATTTCCAAAATTTCTTTAACTTTCCGACCACTTTTAGTTACTTCTTTTCTTAAATCCTTTACTATTTGCTTTTCTGGGTTATCTCCGCCAACAAATTCGAAGAAATGTATTATACCACCTTCGGGTTTTAATGCTTGACAGGCACTATCCAAATAATTAACAGCATAACCCGGTAAATTCATAATTATTCGATCTGCTATTCCCTTTAAATTTTCATTTTTGATAACCTTACGACAATCCCCTACATAAGGTATTATTTTCCCCTTTAATTTGTTTAATTCCATACTTTCTTTCAGAAGTTGTATAGCATCCTTATTAATATCAATTGCATGAATTTTCGCTTCAACTTTTGAAGCGATAGGAATTGCAAAAGGACCAATTCCACAGAACATATCAATAATTTCCTCTTGTGGTTGCACTTGATCAGCAATTCTTGTATGTTCTTCGCTTAATCTTGGACTAAAATAGGCTTTAGTAATATCGACACTATATCTTATACCGTGTTCTTTATGGATTGTCTTTGTCTTTTTCTTGCCAGCTAAATATTCAACAGGTCTTATCCTATTTACTCCCGCCACTTTTCCTGCTTTAGCATAGACAGTTGTAATACTCGAATGTGCGGTGAGCAATGCCTCACCTATTAATTTCCGTCTATGCCACAACTCATCAGGGATTTCAATGACAATAATATCTCCTATTGTATCAAAACTTCGTGGAAGCAATTGGAATTCATCTGCTGGTAATTTGTCTTTTAATACATCAAAATGCGAACCTGGTGGCGTTTCTTCTTCTGGTAAATCATTTAGAGATAGATAAGCAACATTCTTGTCAATTGTTAAGAGAAATTCTTTTTCATTTTCAGTTAAATTTCTTGTAACTGGAATAATTAGCTGATTATTTTTAGTGATTATGGAATAATTAGTATTAAGAAGATTGTTTTTACTAAGATAACTTCTAACTTGTTCTCCTTTCTGTAGAGGAACTGCTACACAAGAAACCATCATAACCATCTGTAAAAAAACTACGAACAAGCTTTGTTAAAATGTTTTGTTTAATCTTCAGTTTCTTTCCAATAAAGTTCATAGGGATTTTGTTTAAGTGACTTTTGTAAGATTTGTGGATTTGTATAAAATGCTTTTATTAATCTCTTAAAACAAAAAATGCCATCGATTTTTTTATTAATGACATCACTGATATCTTCCTTTAATAATTCAAAACCTTCATAATTGTACTTATTTTTTCGATTTTCATCTGAAAAATTGGGAAAATCTTCATAGAAAATAATGTCAGAATAAGGTTCGTGTTGAATGGCTTTCTTAACAATGGTATGATCTATCCGATGATCAACAGCCATTGGGGCATATATTACTTCAGGTTGATATGTTTCATAGAGCTTTCTTAATTTCTTCGCAATTTTGGGAATCATCTCTTGTTCTGCAGGCTTCAATGAACCATGAAAAATTTCACTTAAATCTCGCTTACGATCAGTATCTTTGTTAAAACCTAATCCTTTATGAGTTACTCCTAATTTTCTTAGAAACTTTCGTTCAGCTCTTCTTAAATCCCTATTATTGAAATTCTTATTTCTAAAACGGCTGAAAAATTTATTTGAGCTAAAAATTGTCACGATCATATATTCTTCCGGATTTTTAGCTATTAATCCACCTGTAGACCATGCAGCATCTGAAAAATGAGGTTCGATTATTATCGTTTTACTCAACAATAATTCCCACCGTTTAAATAATAATAACAATAGACATTCGCTATAAATCTTGCTTAATAATGTTATTGAAAGGCTGTGCTTTTTTAGTCTTCATTAATTTTTGAAGTAACTTTACGCCATAAATCTTCAATATCATCTTTAATGCTTCTTTCACTTATCCCTCGTTCACCAAGTTCTCGCACTTTGAGTAAAACTTGTTGAATTAAATTCCTGGCAACTTGAAGGTCATTTTTTGCTCCAATAAAATCACCTTTATCAATTTTATCTGAAGCCATCTTTTTCCGTAATTCAGCTTCTGTACGTAATTGCCTTTTTTGTGCTTGAAGCATTTCAGATTTTTTAACGTTTTCGTAATTCAAGAATTGCTCCCTAACAAATGATAAGCTGTTTTATAATAAAAATGATTCTGAATTAAATATCGTTTTTCTTAATAAAAAAAGATAATAGTGAAAAAATTAAAAGAAATTTCTAACTAAATTATAATATTTACAATAATGTTTTTTAGCTAACATAGGAACTGACATAATGATCAGTTATGTGTCTTGCAGTTCCAGCAAAAGTACTTGAAATAAAGGATTCAGATACACTCTTAGTTGATTTTGGTGGTATTAAACGGGAGGTTAAATCTACACTTTTAGATAAAACCCCTGAAGTTGAAAAGGATTATGTCCTCGTACATATTGGCTATGCTATGCAAATCGTGAAAGAAGAAGAGGCGCTAGAAACATTACAATATCTGACTGAAGTAACTGAAGCGATGGAAGCAGACCAATCATCTGTAACTAATGTCAAATAGTTTTTCTATTCCCCTTTTTGTTTTGCTAGTAAAAGTTCCAAATATGATTTCTTTATTGGTTCTTCTTCTTTAACGCCAATGTCTTTAGTTATAGCGAAAATCTTTTCTTCTATTTGGTTAATTTCACTTTCTGTTTTGACTAACGATTCAATTTCTATAAAAGCTCCAAGATTATCGATATTATCAAAACATATTGTAAAATCTTGGTAAGAATATCTCCGTCGTTCTTTTAGGACAACAAATGTCAATTCAAACCCTAGTGCTTTTAGAATAGCTTGTATTTTTTCAGCATCCTTAATTTCGACATTAAATTCTTTTCTTGTTTTTGATTTTCGATCTAATCTTTGTCCTTTATAAGTAAGGTAACATTTTGTTCCCTCTTCTCGAATACGAAGCGCTTCATCCGTGTGTTTAAAATCACGTTGTGGATGATTAAAATAACTATCTCTTTGTGTTGAAACTGAATCTAATGAACCACCTAATTCTCGTAATTGATATTCAAGTGATTCGATATCTTTTATGGGAAATTTAAGTTCAACTTCGTACAAGAATAATCTCCTTCTTAATTTATTAATAATTTAATAGACTACAAATTAATTATTTTAAATTTAAATAAAAACTTGTTTTATGCTTTTTCTCAATTTCAACCCAAAGATATTTATGGGCTATGTGTCATTTCACTAATCGTGGAGCGGAAGGAACGGTTTTCGGATACATTACAGTATTTGAGGAAGGTCCTTACTTCCAAGGTCAGCGGTACAACGAAAGTTGTCAAGAGGAATCTTGGCTCTGAGAAGAGAAACGATACACGGAGAAAGCTGATCATTAATGATACACGGCTTTTCATCTGAAAGGCTTTGTTGAATAGGTTTTCTCAAAAGTGCTGAAACGACTCAACACCGTGGAAGCAAGCTCAAGTAAGCTTCGATGACTGACCAGGAGAAGCGGGTAGAGTGCGTAGATTGATACCGTGAGAGGAGTACATCCCTTGGTGTTCCTCGAAACAGAATAAGGCCTATTTTCCCTCCATATTATTACTCTTTTTTTCCGCGATTAGTAATCCAATATGTTTTTTTAATGCTTTATGACCAGCCATTTTACGGGCCTCTTGTAGGGAAGCCCATTGATATCGTTGATGTTCTGTTGAGAGTTTTATTTGTTCCTTTTGTGATAACATTTTACACCAATATGTTATGCCCAGCTTTTCCTTGCTCCCATTTGCTCCATTTGGTGGAAAAGTTGCTATTGCTTTGATTATTTTATAATTTTGTAATCCTGTTTCTTCTAATATTTCTCTTTTCAATCCATTAATCATGGATTCGTTTTTCTTTAATCTCCCTCCAGCGTCTTCCCAAATATTTGGTCTAATAACATCGGGTTTTCGTTGTAATAAGAGAATTTCACCCTTGTGATTTTCAATAATTGCCGTAACAACAACTATCTGCTTTTCAGTAAATGTCATCTTCATTGCAAACCAAACATTCTTAAGAGGAAACTGGGTTTCACAGAGTAAAGTGTTCTTTTAAATTACACTATCATTAGAAAAAAATAAAAAGCAATGAGGAACACGACCATATATACAGAGATTTTCTCTCTGTAAACTTCTATCCTAGATGTCGCGGAAAGCGGAATTGGATAAGGTGTTTGAAATGTACAAATATATAAGTAAATTTTGGAAAAATCGTAATAGTGAAGAGTTCAAAAAGCTGCAGCATCAGCGATTGATGAAATGGCGGCGTGAAGGAACTTACACTAAAATTGAACGACCAACTCGAATTGATCGAGCCCGAAAACTTGGTTATAAAGCTAAACAAGGATATGTAATGATTCGTATTCGTGTCCGGCGGACAAATCTTCGGAAAAGCCGACCAGTACAAGCACGAAGTACCAAGAATCAAGCTATTCGAAAAATCCAACCGAAGAAAAATTTCCAATGGATTGCTGAAGAACGTGTGGCTAGAAAATATCCAAATCTTGAAGTTTTGAATTCTTATTTAGTGGGTGCAGATGGACGATATAAATGGTATGAAATTATTCTTGTCGATCCTCATCATCCTGTGATTAAAAACGATCCTAAGATTAATTGGATTACAAAACCAAGTATGAAAAATCGTGTTTTCAGAGGATTAACTTCCGCTGGAAAACGTGCTCGTGGTTTAAGACATAAAGGTACTGGTGCTGAAAAAATCAGACCCTCTATTAGAAGTCATAAAAGAGACGGTAAATAGATATATCAACGTTTCATTTTTTTCTTTTTTCTTTTAAGGAGGAATAAATTGTATGTCATCAATTCATGATAGGTGTAAATTAAAGGATATAACCTATTTTGTTAGCATACATGCGACTGAATCCAAAGATAAAGTTCTCCTTGCCTTAAGAAACTTGTTTCCAGAAGAAATTAGAGATGAGATAGAGATTAAAGAAAAACGAAACATAGGACATGCAGGTAATCCTATAATCGTAGCTCAATGCACAATTACAAAAAAAGCATTGACTCGAAAAATTATGTCCTATTATCAACAAAAAATGACTGCTTCTGATAAAGAGTGGTTAAATCGAAAATTTGAGATTAGAACCAGTGAAGATAACTGCTTATATCTCCGATTTGATAAACAAAAAGCTTACCACGATGAAATCGCCCTTGCAGTGGATGATAACACAATAATAGTGGTTATGAAATTTATTATTTATAAAGATGAACCGGGCTTATTAAAAAAGACGATTGAATCTTTTGGTTTAATCTAATTGAGAAGATGAATTAAGCATGATACCATTCATAGAACCTCGAGTAAAAATTGCTTCTTTGTCTCAGTTACAAAATTACCAGAAGATTGCTAAAAAACTCGGATATGCAGGTATGGTAGTGCTTAATCAAGAAAGCAAATCATTTGATGAATCCTTGCAGAATGATAATTATCACTTAACCCGAGGGGAATATCAAGGGAAGAATATTCCTGCTCTTAGAACTTTTTTAGCTAAGAAAAGAAATGATTATCACCTAATAAGCGTCAAAACTTCTAATGAAAAAGTTGCCCAATGGGCTGTTAAAGATAATCGTGTAGATATCATTTCCATTCCTTTCCCAGCAATGAAGCAAATAGTCACTCCCTCTTTTGCTAATGTTGCTGCAACAAATCATACTTTTATAGAAATTTCTCTTAAATCTTTACTTACGGAACAATTTCATTTATCATATTTTCTGCGGGTGATAAGTAGCATTTTCCATCTGCTGTTTCAGCAAAAAGCTTGTTTGTTATTATCCTTAAATATAAAAAATCAATATGATTTTCGGGATCCACGAACCTTTAAAGCTATAGCGGATCAATTAGGCTATTCATGGAGTAATTTAAAACTCTCACAAAAACTTTTCCTAGAACGCCTTAGTATAAATAAGGCTAAATTAAGTGAAAATTTTATTGCTCCAGGAATTTGGAAAAAAGATAAAGAAAAAGAACTTGCACTTTTGAAAAATTTCAAAATACCAGATAATATCACACCAGAATTACCGTTTAATTTACAAGCAATTTCTTCCTCCGATAAAAAATTAGAACGTCAAAGGTATCTTTCTTTTGAAATAATCTCAGAACAGAAGTTAAATATCACAAAAAAAGAACTTCAAAACATCATTTGGGAACAATTACAAAAGTTGTACGGATCAATCGGGTGTTCTCAAGTAGGTTTATATTTATTGGCTTATGATACAGAGACATCCTATGGTATCTTACGTTGTAGTCACCATGCAGTTAGAGCTCTTAGAATAAGTCTTGCAACAATTGCATCAATTAATCAAATGAGGGTCATTGTCCACATTAACAAGGTGTCAGGTACAATTAATAAATTGAATTCATAATGATTAATTGGATTATTCTAAAAAAAATACTATTTATTACAAAAAGATAATCTTAAGGGATTTTTTCCATAATTAGAATTAAGGAGTCAGTTCGTCGCATGTTCATCAAATATACTGGTGTGGAAAACCATCAGTCTGGGGCGGGTTCTTCATTCTCCTATTAATAGCTTTTTAAAACGAAAATGAAAAAGGTTTTGATAATTCTTATCTTGTTATTTTTTCTATTTTTTCTGACAAAAACTTTTTCGGAGGAGATTTATAAATTCTTAATTATGATTCTTAAAACACATTTATTTTACTTTTTCAAATAAACTGTGTGTCTTTTTTTGTTTATTACAAAGGAAATTTAAGGATGCTCCAAGTAAAATTCTATTATGGATGAACATGGACCTTTATCAGAAGAAGCTGAACGTCTACAATTTATTGAAAAAAGACAAGCAGTAGAAGCTGCACTTTATTTAGCTGGCAGACCTGTCCGACACGAAGATTTAGCGCAAGTTGTTGGAATTGATACTGCTGAATTAGGTTCGATAATACGGGATTTACAAGAAAAATATAGACAAACATTCAGTTGTTTCGAAATTGTTGAATTACCAGGTAAGAAATATGTTTTTCAAATCCGTGCTTCAATTGGTGAAAAAGTTAAAGAGATTACCTTGCAACCAATTCTCACATTGGCGGAACTTCGAACATTAGCAATGATTGCCTATAGACAACCAATTTTACAATCTACTGTTGCAAAAGTTCGAGGACAGCAAGCATATTCCCACATTAAAACTCTTCTGAGAAACGGCTTTGTAAAAGCAACAAAAATGCAACAAACACTCGAATTAAAAACAACTCAGCTTTTTTCTGATTATTTTGGACTTTCCGATGATAAAGGTGTTCTTAAACGACAATTAGGTTGGAGAACTAAACGATTAATTAAGAAGAAAAAACAGACCAAGTTGAAAGAACGGGATTCAAAATCTATTGAAGATTTTATGAAAAAAATAGGTCTTAATGAAGAAGATATTAATAAAGAGTCTCTTCAAGAAATCGAAGAAAAAATTAAGATGGATAAAGATTCAGCCCGTGATCTTTTTCCGGGAATGTTAGATGATCTTGATGAATCTGAAGGGAAAGAAAAAAGAGAGAAAAAGTGATAGTTATTTCCGCATTAATGAAAACGAGAGGTATCCATAAAATGTTCTGCCTTAGGTTTAGCTAATAGATGTAATGTCAAATCGTCGCTATTTTTCAGGGAATCTAAATATTTGTCTTGGGCTTCTTTTTCTAATGGTTTATTATCAAGGGTTAATCTTAACTTATCACTGGTAATATTGAGTTTTATTCTATCATTATCAAAAGATTCGATGTATTTAACGGGTAAAAGAAGATCGACATTTGTTTTGAATTTAATGGATTCCAAAAATTCTTCTAGCCAATTTCCACCTATAATAAAGGCAAAATCTCCACTGGGAATAAAAACCATATTAACTATTTTTCCTATAGTATTACCTTTGGAATCAACAATTTTTTTTCTCTTTAAATTTGTTAAAGAAACATTTTTTTCTGGTAAAACACCGTTTTCTAATTTATGTCTCAAATCTTTTTTCTGTATGTTAATTTTAATTGCTTGCTTGGTTATTTTATCAATGCTTGAAATGGGAATAACCGGATCGATATCTTCAATTAATCCGAGAACCTCCCGTAATTCTTCAAATCGACTTCCTCCCAAGAGAAAACTATGTAAATTAAGTTCCTGGTCAAAAATTATATCAATTAATCGGCCACATTGAAGCTTATCTGCACTAATAACATCCCGTTTACGTAACGTATTGATTGTTTCATAATTTTCTAATTCACCAAGTACCATTATTATTACCTCGATAATTATGTTGCCTATTCACCTAAAAAAAATTGTTGTTTTACTTAAGGAATCATAAATTTTTAAGATTATGGATAAAAAATGAACATAGTTTTGTTAATGGACTAAGAACTAAATTTCAGATGGTTGAAGAATATTAATAAAACAGCTATTATTCAGTAAAATTTAGTATTATAATCAAGGAGTTTTCTTCATTGGGACTATTACTTGAACACGAAGGTAAACAGCTTTTTGAGCAAGGAGGCTTGCCGCTGTTACCAGCAAAATTAGCGAAAAATGTTGATGAGGCGGTTAAAGCTGCTGAAGAACTTGGCTATCCCGTTGTCGTGAAAGGTCAAATCCTGCACGGTGGTCGTGGAAAAGCTGGATTGATAAAAGTCGTCAAAAATGAAAAAGAACTACGAAAGGTCACTCCAGAAATTCTTCAAGGAACCATAAAAGATATGCAAGTTCAAAATATTTTAATTGAAAAGGCAGCAAACATCGCGAACGAATTGTACGCTAGTACAATGTTTGACACTTTCACAAAAGAAATTATCTTTATTATAAGTACAGAAGGTGGGGTCGACATTGAAACTGTAGCGGAAAAAACGCCTGAGAAAGTGATTAAACGACGTTTCCCGATTACTTTTGATTTTCGACTTTATCATGCCATAGATATTGTCAAAGGATTAGGCTTTGATGGTAAACAAATGATGAGATTATCCTCAATTCTAACGAAAATGTGGAAGATGATGCAAACGATGGATTTACAGCTTGTAGAAATTAATCCTCTAGCTATTTTAGATTCAAGGAAAGTAATTGCATTGGATTCCAAAGTAATAATTGATGATAATTCAATCTATCGTCATAGAAAATATCAAGAAATGATGGATAAACGGATACCTGACGATCCATTAGAAGACGAAGCAAAAAGTTACGATGTTGCATTTGTAAGATTAGATGGAGATATAGGCATTATTGGTAATGGTGCTGGCTTAGTAATGGGTACTTGTGATCTTATTTCAGAATTTGGCGGTAAACCAGCTAACTTTTTAGATGTTGGCGGCGGTGCTTCAACAGAACGTGTCTTAAATGCCCTTAGTATTGTAAAAAAAGTTGGTGAGACTGGGGAAGACATAGATGTCTTATTAGTTAATATTTTTGGTGGAATAACTCGCTGCGATGATGTTGCTAAAGCAGTTATTGAGGTACGTGATAAATTAGGTCTAGAAATGCCTTTTGTGGTTCGTTTAGTCGGGACAAAACAAAAAGAAGGCCTTAAAATTCTCGAAAAAGCCGGTATGAATGCTTTTGAAGACATGGAAACCGCGGTTAAAAAAGCCGTTGAGATTTCACATAAAAAATAAGGTTAAGGTGAGTAAAATGAAAATATTGGTTGATAAAGATTCAAATGTATTAGTTCAAGGAATAACTGGTCGTCAAGGAGAGTTTCATACTGAGGCTATGCTTGATTTTGGGACTAATGTTGTTGCTGGTGTCACCCCTGGGAAAGGTGGACAGAAAGTTCATGATGTTCCTGTTTATGATACCATAAAAGAAGCACAAAAAGAGCATGATATTGATGCCTCTGTTATATTTGTCCCCGCTCCTTTTGCTGCTGATGCGCTAAATGAAGCAATTGATGCGGATATTCCGTTAATTGTGTGTATAACTGAGCATGTTCCAGTTTGGGATGCTGCACGCGCTGCAGTAAAAGCCGAGGAAAAAGGCATCACTATTATTGGCCCAAACACTCCCGGATTGGTTTCAAGTGATGGTTGTAAAATAGGTATCATGCCTAATCAAATTTTCAAGCCTGGTAAAGTTGGTTTAATTGCCCGTAGTGGCACCCTTTCTTATGAAGTTATATTAGCTTTAACAGAAAGTGGATTAGGAGAAACAACATGTATTGGTATTGGTGGCGATCCAGCTCATGGAATGGGTTTTGTTGAAGGCTTAGAACTCTTTGAAAAAGATCCCGAAACTGAAGCAATTGTCTTAATTGGTGAAATTGGTGGTTCAGAGGAAGAACATGCTGCTAAATTCATTGAAGAACATATTACAAAACCCGTTGTTGCTTTCATTGGTGGACGTACTGCTCCTCCTGGAAAGAAAATGGGGCATGCTGGTGCTATTGTTTCTGGTGGTAAAGGAACTGCAGCTTCTAAAATCGCTGTCTTAGAAGAAGTAGGCGTTAAAGTCGCTCGCTTATTAAGTGAAGTTCCCGAATTGATTAAAGAAGCTTTAGAAGAATAAACTCTTTATGAAAGTTCTCATTGAGTTATCTTTATAGCTCAATGATTTTTTTCTTTTTTTCATTCTTTTTGTCAACTTCAAAAAGCATTAATATAATTAATTGGCATTTGAATGTAAGAGAACACTTTGAAACTTCTGCTGTGTATGAACAGGGGAAAAAATCAAAATGTAATGAATTGGTGCTAATCTTTGAATTTAAAAAATTGTATCAAATGTATTGATATACATGAAAAATTTACCACTACAGCAGAAGTTCATGTACATTCAAAACCCTATTTACAGTACAATACGAAGTACTGGATACCTGATGAAGTCAAAATATTGTTTCTTGGCGAAGCACCACCTTTCATTGTTCCAAAAAGAAGCGCAAGTTATGATAGTTATTTTTATAATCCTGATGAAAAATTGAAAATAATGGGAGCCCCTCATCCTTTACTTGGAACAATTTCATGGAATATTTTCTCATTATTAGGTATAAATAATACTCTTCCAAAAGAAGAGAAATTAACTATTTTTAGGGAAAAAGGTTGTTTTTACACTACAGCAGTAAAATGCCGTGTTGAACGATTCAATAATAAAATTTTAAGCAATCGAACTATAAGAAATTGCTCAGAACATCTTAGTGATCAATTATCAGAATTACAACCAGAAATCATCGTTGCCATGGGAGAAAGAGCTTTATTTGCTTTGCAATGTATTGATATCTTTGAAGAAGAATTAGCACAATATAAACTCTATAAATTGATTGAAAAAACCTTACGTAAACCTATGAAAATAAATAAACAGAACCTACATTTTTGTTCTCAACCGTTATGGCGTAATCGA
>JAYEJY010000195.1:0-13933 GCA_034660795.1 Promethearchaeati archaeon
TGATTCCATCACCAATGGCGAGAAAAACACTTATTTTAAATATATCGCCACCAATAAAACCAACAAAGAAGCCAAGTGCGATAATTGCTGTTGAGATAACTTGTATTAAAATTACTGGTTCTTTATTGAACATATAAGCTTTGTAATGCACATAAGCACCAAAGATAAAAATTGAGCTACCAAGTAATGTGTAGGAAATATCCATACCCCAGATAATACCATTAGTAAAATTAGCATATAATGTCCTAAAAACATTTGAAGGGTCAACAGTTCCAGCATCTGGAGCTAAAAGGGTTAATAATTGGAAAACAATAGAAGAGAAAAGAAAAACTGAAATTATTGCAAGACGAATTCTGTTAGGTTTAGGGGAATATAATTTTTCTAAGAATATGTAAATCATAAAATAAGTGATACTCCAAATAATTAATGAAAAATACAAGAAATATTTTTCATATGCGGAAATGACATATTGTAAAGCACTAATTACACCGCCAAACGTACCGACTAATAAGCTTGCGGTAAGAATAAATGCCCGACGATGTTTTTTTATCGATTGGAAAAGCATCAAAGCAAATAAAAGCAAGAATAATACTGCTATCGAAGTCGAAATAAAAAAATCAGTGTTCAAATTAACCATACTTTTTTAGTAAAAAAGCCCTTTATTATTTTCTTCGATTTAGGTAAAAATATCTCAATAAACTCATTTTAAAGGAAGACTTTTAAAAAAATAATAACAATGCAAAAATGATTATTAAAACAAATTTGAGTATGATACAAATGACCCCTCCCAAATCATCTAAAAAATCCCAAAAGAACAAGGAAAACAATGACGACATGATTGTCACACCTTGGGAAGTTAGTGGCAAAATGGATTATGAGAAACTTGTTAAAAAATTTGGCACAACGCTTTTAACAAATAAGGAAATTAAACAACTCAAAGAATATGCAGATGGGGAGTTACATATTATGCTCCGCCGGCAGCTTTTCTTTAGCCATCGAGATTTTGACTGGTTATTGAAACGATATGAAAAAGGTAAACCTTTTGTATTATATACGGGTCGTGGTCCTTCAGGTCATACTCACATTGGTCATATTGTTCCATGGATTTTTACTAAATGGTTACAGGATATATTTGATATAGAATTATATTTTCAATTTACTGATGATGAAAAATATCTGTTCGATCAAGATAAAGATTTTAAAACAACCAAAAATTTCGCATATGAAAACGCAAAAGACGTTTTAGCAATTGGATTTGATCCTGAAAAAACGCATTTCATTTTTGATTCGCAATTAACTAAAACCATGTATCAAATAGCAGTTAGGGTTGCAAAACGAGTTACTTTTTCCACTGCACGTGCTGTTTTTGGTTTTACAAATGAAACAAATATTGGGATGATTTTTTATCCCGCAATTCAAGCTATGCCTTGTTTTCTCCCCACTGAACTAAAGGGAGAAAAAATACCAGTATTAATCCCCGCAGCAATTGATCAAGATCCTTATTGGCGAATTACTCGAGATGTAGCGGAGAAATTAGGATATTTTAAACCAACTGCTATTCATTGCAAATTCTTCCCCGGGCTAGGGGAAGGGGGTAAAATGTCTGCCTCACAACCAAATACCTGTATCTATACTACCGACACCCCTAAAAAAGCAAGGAGTAAAATAATGAAAGCTTTTACGGGAGGACGTGAAACAGTTGAAGAACAAAGAAAATTGGGTGGCGAACCTGAAAAATGCATTGTCTACCAATATGAATATTACTTATTTGAACCAGATGATGCTGAAGTACAAAAAATGTGGAATGATTGTAAAGCCGGTAAATTACTCTGTGGACAGTGTAAGAAAAAATTAGCTGGAGAAGTAGAAGTATTTCTAAAAGAACATCAAGCAAAACGTGAACAATTTACCAAAGAAATGATTGATGATCTAATTATCAAATGTAAGGATTAATAATATTTTAATTAATGTTTTATGAAAAGAGGTTTACATTTGCCTTTCTTTACAGCAGAAATGAGATTAGCCATAGATACTATTTCTCCTTCAAAGGCTGTAACACAAGTGCCAATTTGATATTTTTGATGGGAGTCTGATCCACCCACTAATGGTAAGCCAAGGGATTCAGCAGCCACTCGTGCCTCTTCATTAACTGTTTTTGTCCTGTTACCATTTATTTCAATTGCATCTAAATCTAAAGAATAAACTAAATTCCCTAAACCAAGAACTGCAAAAGGATGAGCTGCAATAGCA
This sequence comes from Promethearchaeati archaeon, assembly GCA_034660795.1. Lineage (GTDB taxonomy): Archaea > Asgardarchaeota > Heimdallarchaeia > JABLTI01 > JABLTI01 > JAYEJY01. Next base: position 2,251 of record JAYEJY010000195.1, read on the forward strand.
ATACCATTTTCTTGATGAATCATTTGAATAGCTGTTTCAACATCAATATTTATGGGAGGAGCTTGAGATAATCCATAAGCTAGGAGATGTCCTTCTAAAGCAGATATTTCAACTGCTGGGGTGAATACGTTTACTTGAAATTTCTGATAATAAGTATTGATGATAGAATCGGGTAAAGAAAGCACATGATCATGATCAGTCACAACAATTCCATGAACTTTACCAGAAATCTCCGCTAAAGTGTCCTCTACATTAAGTGAACTACAGATAGAATGAGAAGTATGAACATGTAAATCAATTAATGTTGTATTTTCATACTTATTTTTAGGAGTAGTGAGGTGATTAATTCTATAATTCATTCATTCACGACCGACGGTTTTTTGCCAATCGTCGTTCCTAAAGAAAAATTATTCTATTTCCACCTTGGCGTTTTGCCTTTCGGAGAGCTTTTCTTGCAAGTTTTTGTGCGTATCCTTTTAATAATCGTCGGGACCATTGATGAGGAACGGTTGGTTTCACAGGTGTATATGGGCCTCGAGCGACACCAATACTCACCGTAGCATCGTATTCTTTTCCAACCTCATTTATTTCATTAACTATCTCTTCCAAATCTTCTACAATTTCATCATGTGATAAAGCTCCTGTTAAACGAATCATACATTCCTCAGTTCCTCTTTTCAAATCTAATCCAAAAAGAACTTCACCAAGATATTTTCTGACAAATTCTGTAACAAGGTACGTTAAGGTGCCAGTAATGATATTAGGTTTATATTCTACCCAACCTTGTTTTTGGGAAATCTCTTTGAAATTATCTAAATCAATGTAGATTATTAATTCTTCAATAGTTTCTAAAGTCAAAATTGAACCTTCATCAGCCATTTAAGAGGAGCAAGAAAAAAATACTAAAAGAAATTAAAAGTGTTTTCCGAGTTCTAATTTCTAATTAAGAAAAGACTCTTATTAAAAAAGTACTTTATCTAAAAATATCATTAAGATTATAAAAGTGAAAAAAATAATTTTTGTATTAACCGGTATATCGTAATGCTTTGCTTGGAGGGATCTTTGCGGCTCTTCTAGCTGGTATTACAGCTGAAATGACAGATAATACAATAGTAATTCCAATGAAAATACCGAGTAAAGCCCAAGGTATAATGAATCTGAAGTCGTAATCAACCAAATATTCCTCATACATCCCGTATCCTAAAATGAAACCATTGATAAAACCAATAATTAATCCAACAAACGCCACCGCGAAAATTTCAACAACAACAGCTGTTATTACTTCCCCTCTTTGAAATCCTAAGGCTCGCATCATACCAATTTCGCGTGTTCGTTCAGTAACCCCACGTAATGATACAATAATTAATCCCAGTACACCAAAAACTAATCCTAAAGAAACAAATGCTTGCATGAAATTGATAGCTTGAACAGCAAAATCCATGAATTCTTCGATACGATAACGTAAAGTTAGCGTATCAAAACCGAATAATTCAGTTTCAATATTTGACGCTATCTCTCTGATTTCTTCTGTTGATAATTTATCGTTAATTGAAATGAGGAAGGCAGAATCGTTGTTAACATTATTGAACAATACTGAATCCTCGCCAGTAAAAATAAAATTGGCAAATTGCGTTGCATAGGAAGTGGTATCAACAAAAGCAATAATAGTGTAATTGCCAAAGACAGGTTCTTCTACAGTTTGATTACTTTCTAAAATAGAGATTCTATCTCCTACAGTGGCATTTAATCTATAGAGAATATCTTGTTCTTCAAATTCAAATTCTTTCAAAATTTCAGGAAGGATAATATATTTTTTTGAACCATCTTTTGCAGCTTCCCAAGGATCCTCTTCTATTTCTTCCCATTTTTCAGTAATTTCATAATCTGTTTTTTCAATAAATTCATCATTTATTCCCCACATGTCCGTAGGAATTGGAATCTCTTCAACCGATGTTTGAGAACCGTTCTGGAAATTAAAGGGAATATTAGCATATGCCCCACTAGTGTATGCGAATAAGTATTTCATCCCAATAACTTGTTCAATATTATCATTTACATTGCTAATGATATCTATAGGATCACCTTCAAAAAAACTAAAACCAGGTATTGGTTGATATGCTATTATATCAATACCGCCTTGCTGATTCTCCGCAAAATCATCAAAACCCAAAGTAAAGCTACCAGTAAAAACTGCTAGAAAAACATCCATAGTAAGAATTACTCCAAAAATAGCAAAGGTTAATGCTGAACGAGTTTTTTTCTTACCAACATACCGCATTGATATTATGCCAATAGATCTTGTTTTCTTAAATATCTGAAAAACATCATTAAAACGGTTAGAAAGCCATTCCAAGTTTAGGGCAACGAAAATAATTGTACCAAAAACTAATCCAAGCATTCCGGCTAAAAAGGTATAAAGACCTATTTGATCATCAATATTAATTTTATTTAAATAAGGAATTAAAAGTAAAACTATGAGTAATCCGGTAGTCATCCATGATAAGCTAAAACCATTGAACGCAAGACGCTGGTTAATGAAACGTGATAATACAAATCCAACACCCATTAAGAATAGAAATATCCCACAAGCTAGAACCATCCAAATCCAATCTGTTTTTAGGATAAAGAATAACCCAAATAGAACAAAGGCCCCGAGAAGAAAAACACTCCCAAGATATACAGCCCAATTACTTGATCGTTGATGTCTTTCAGGGGTTTCTATTTCATTTATTGTGTCTACAATATCTAATCGAGAAGCCTTCCAAGCTGGATAGATTGCAGCAAATAAAGATAAGAGCACCCCAATAACAAATGATATTATTAAGCCAACCGGATTTACAATCAATGGGATGGAGGTTAAAACATTACCTATATCAAAAAAATTTTCCAAAAGAAAAATTATTCCAAGCCCATTTAAAACCCCACCTGCAAGTCCAAGTAAGGCTCCTATTCCACCAAGAATAACGGATTCAGTTAAAAGCGTGGTGATAAGCTGTTGTTGAGTCATTCCAATAGCTTTCATTATCCCAATGGAACGTTCTCGTTCATCGATATTCATAAGGGTTATATTCAGAATGAGCAATACTCCCGAGATTATTATTAATGATCCGAACACATACAAAACAATTCTAAAATTATTAATTGAATCAGCAATATCTTTGTAAGCGTTGGCTTTCTGGGGAACGACTTGAAAGGTTTTAGCGTTTTCCTCCCCTAAATAATATTCTAGACGCTCTTCAATTAAGGCGGTTACATTTCGAGCATTAGCATTCCCTCGAGTAGAGCTGACAACTATATTGTTAATTTTATTTGTTGTATTAAAAATTGATTGGAGATAATGTAGTTTCATAAAAATAGTGTTGCCAGAGCGAAGTATTCCTTTTCCCTCTCCTTTTACGACACCTTTAATATTCAGCGTGAAACCTGTCCGAAAATATCCTTTTGCATCAAGAAAAGATATTTCTACTTGACCAGTTGGAGGCATAATATATTGAATATTGCCTTCCTCATCTTTTGGCCATAACAGAAATTCTTCTGCAATCCCTTTAGCAGCAAAACATTGGTTCCAGCTAAGTTCACTGAAATTAAAATCATTATTTTCAATATCTGGATCTAATATTATCTCTCCAAAAGGCTTATCCAGCGTTTGATTTAAACCAATAATTGTAACTAAGGGCTCAATATTCTTAGTAGTCGTAAATGATGTTAAAGCAACATTTGCATTAATTCGAGGAGCTATCCCATCAATACTATCATTTAGTATTGGATCATTTTTCAATATTTCATAAATTGAATAATTAAAGAAAGCAGTCTGATACTCGCCTTTTTGAATATTAATATCAGCATTACCATATCGTAAACTTACTGTTTGCTCCATAGCATTTACTAATGAGTCAGTAGCTATTTGAACACCTGCTAATAAAGAAACGCCGATTAAAATCCCTAACGTATTGATCAAGTTTTTCAATTTTCTTCGACGAATTCCTCTAACAGCATGGCGTATGGCAAATAGCAAATATTTTCACTCCATAAATTAATGATTTGAAAGGAAAGTTTTGATCTAACTGTAAATCTCTGCGAAATATATCATACAGAAATTAAATATTAATATTTACATTAGAAACTATTTCAACGATTTTTAAAAAGCATTTGTATAAGTAGAGAGTTTCATATTTTTAAAAAAATTTATAGAATTTTTATAGGTAAAATTTAAAACATTTATGGAAAAAGAAGAATACTATAACCAGCACTTTTAAAACGAAGTAGATAATTTATAATTATAGGAGCTATTTAGAGGAGAATATAATGAGTAACGAAACAGAGCAACAAGCCCCGATAGTCAAATTCCCTGGCATTGCAAGTATTTCCTTATCAATACAACCGGTAAAAGACTTACATGATTTAGATAAACTCGAAGCGGTTGTGAAAGTATTTGATGAAAATGACGAACAAATAATGCGTCAAAAAGCACGATCATTTCAAACTATTGCCAAGAATTTGAAATTATTCATACAAACACGAACAAACTTACCGATTAATGACCGACGAATGGCTGTTTGGATATCAGATTATTTATCAAATCAAGGAATTGCCATTGAGGAAGAAGAAGCATATCAGATTATTAAAGAAGCGTCAGAAAAACTGGCTCGCGTTTCCAGAGCAAAAATTGAACTTGTTGAACCAACAGATTTAGTGTCTGTAGAAACCGATGTTTTAGCTAAAATCCATGAATTAAAAATAGACCATTTACTATCAGAAATTGAATTATTTGATTTTTTAGAAAAATATCAAACACCTATGTCTTCAGAAGTAAAACGAACCATTATTTATTCTAACAGTGGTGGTGTGGAACATAAAGATACTATTACTCTTTCTATTGAACCAACTAAAGATTTTCTTACTCATTCATTAACAACCACTTTCAAAAATGAAAGTCAAAACCCATTAAGTAGTGTGAAATTAATAGATATTATTCCCTATAATAATAAAATACTTTCAAAAGAAACAACTGAACTCAATAAGGTATCTCAAGAATTAACTGCTGATGGTTTACAAGTAACTTGGGAGATAGAAAGTGTAAAACCTGGAAAAGCAGTAACAACAACGTATACTTTTGAGCCACGTATACCAAGAACAATTTGGATTCGTAAAGATGAAGATGTACGAATTGTCCAAGATTATAATTCTCTCCGGCAAGAAACAACTGAAGAAACCGGGGAAATAAAACAACAATTCTTCATTTCTGAAGTAATGAATCTGTTACCTGTAACACTTGATGAAATGATTATCAGAGATTTAATTCCTCCTGATATCCAAATTACAAATGAAAACTTGGAAGATGAAGTCACGATAATTGATTTTGGTCAAAAATTGGGGCGTAATTTACAAAGAACCGAAATGAATGTTGAAACGGGGATCAAATTAACTAAAAAATACTTCATTGAACCTGCTCCTTTGTTATGGAAATTTGATGTAAACGTTCCACTGGAAAACCAACAAGGAGAAATAAATGTCACAAAAATTATTGAAGAATTGCCGAAAAAAGGGTATTTTGTTTGTAGTTTATATGGAACATCACCTATACCATGTCTTTTGAAGAATAAAACAACAACAGGCTTAACACCACAAGAGTTTTATCCTCCAGAAAAGGGTCCAACTAATCCGGAAGACGAACAACAATGGACAATAGAAGGGGAATTTGAAGTGTCAATGATTCTTAAAGGCGCTATTACGACAAAACCTGTACCACCTATTGTCGAAATCAATGGAGAAGAAAAAACAATTAGTCTCCCATCGGGAAAGCTTATACGAAAAAGCACTTTATTATCTGTACCATTTAATCATGTTGCTTTATATCGTCGTCAAATAAGAGAATTTAGGGAATAGAGGCTAATCCCCCTCTATTTTTCTTTTTCTAATAAAACATCATTAAAACGCTTATTATAATCCTGGGCAGTAGCACCTATATTTTCAGAATAAAGTATGGCTCTGCCAACATTTAGGAGAATATTATCGCCTCCATGAAGGATGACTTTCCGCAAATCACCTTTCTGTTTGCCTATACCAGGTATTAACATCACACAATTTTTCCCAATCTTCTGTCGAATCGTACCTAGATTATTCTCGGTTACATGGTCTGTTGCCCCAACAACCACACCATCACCTTTGAATTGTTTGACTTTATCTGAAATAAATTCATAACCTTTTTGTCCTTTAATGCTATTTTCTTTCATAAAAAATCTAGCTTCAGGGTTAGACATGAGAGTTAGTGTGAAAATTCCTAACCCAGAGGAATGAGCGGTTGAAATTGCCTCTTCAATATTTCCTGAGAAGGGATTATATGTTGCTGCGTCGAATCCCATCTTTTTTATCCAATAAAATCCTGCTTGATTAGTTGATCCTATATCACCTATTTTTAAATCAAGGATCGAAATCAATCCTTCATCATGGATCATTCTGTTGATTTTTTGATAAATGGGGAGACCTATATGAAAGATATATTGATTATTTGGTTTAATGGCACAACAATGATCTTTTACTTGTGCTAAAAAATCAGAAAAAAAAGCCAAAATACTATCTTCTAGTGAATTAGCTGACGATAAATATTTAGTTGGAATGGTATTATTAGGTCGCTGGTCAGGAAAAGCGGGGTCAAATCCTGCGCATAAAATTGATTGCTTTTCTACCCGTGCTTGTTTGTATTTTTTATAGAAATCTTGCTGATACTTGTTCATTTTTAATCCATCATAGCTACAACTTTTTGAGTTTTAATAAATTAAATGTCACTGAAATTTCTTACAGTAAATCATTATCTTTTCTCATTACAATCTTAAGCAAAAATCTTTATAATTTTTGTTTAAAAAACACTTCAGAGGTTCAAATTTATGCAAATACGTACCGTTGGTTTTGCAGAAAAAATGTTTGGTTTCAAAAAAAAGCAAATAGATTTTGAAGGTACAAAAAAACTAAAGGATGTATTAGACTTTAGTGATATTCCTCTTAATTTAATTGCCATTCTAATAAATGGTCGATCGGCAAATATAGACTCGGAAGTTAAGCCTCAAGATAAAGTGGTAATAACTCAAATTGTAGCAGGTGGATAAGCTCCATTATGTTTTTTTCTATGCATGTTCTTTTATTTCTTCTTTTATCCATTCCCTTAAAGCATCTTCCCCATAAACAAAATCTTCTTTTAGATCCTCCTCTAAACTAGATGGCTTAATTTCAGCAATCCATCCTTCCCCGTATGGGTCTTCATTGATAATATCTGGTTGATTCTTAATTTTCGGATTAATTTCTATGATTTCACCATTAATAGGACATTTTAACGCTCCTACATATTTTCCGGTTTCGATAGTACCAATAGTGGAACCTTTAGCACGGTCGTTTCCCGCTGGGATTGTTCTAACAAAGAGAATTTTCCCAGCAAGTTGTTGTCCAAAATCATCAAATCCAATAAGGACATTTCCGTTATCTTTCTTTTTTACCCAAATATGTCCGTCTCCCGGTGTATAATAATAAAGTGACTCATCAAATTCATATTCGTCGATTGTTATCATTTCTATTTTTCCTCAACTATATCTACTAATTGTATTTCTTTTTATACTATTAATGTTTTTTCAAAAAACAAGTAAAAATCAATCTTATAATTCATTAAAATCTTTATGTGCTTTTCCATAAGCAATTAAGTCTTGTAGGGTTTTTTGAATCACTTTTTTGGAAAGTTTTTTACCGTAATTTTCGCTCTTTTCCCGAGCTACAGGTTTCGTGAGATGCCGATGAGCCACAACAGGGGGCAAGTATTCTTTTATTTTAAGAGAACGTGGGACCTTTCGATAAATTGGTTGTGCGTTTCGAAAGACTTTTGAACAATTTGGGCATTTGTAACCTTTATTTTTACCTGCGGATTTTAAACGGGTTCCACATTCATCGCAAAATGGATTCTCTTTTTTCATTTTTGGACGTAATGTTAACACCTGTAATCGTTCAATATTGATAGTCATTGGATGGTTTTTTCCCGGAGAACGAATACCACCAAATATTTTCACACGATCTCCCTTAAGCAGCCCATTTATTTGTCCCCGGAAACGTTTTGTCGGTTCATATGCCGCACAATCAATTTCACCAGATGCATCTTTAATTGAGAAAATTAAATGACCACCTGTAATGTAACGAGGAGTTTTTGTGACTACACCCTCAATAATAGCTGAAAGATGAGGTTGAAGGTTTTTAATGAGTAATTGATGTTGAAAATGCTGATTGGTGTGTTGATTCGTTTTAAAGACCATTTGCATAGGAATAGGTTCAAGTGGTTTGATATATGACCATGCCTCTCGTACTGTGGTTATGGTTTCTCCACGAATACCTGCAAAAACAGGATCTGCCCCTCGAGGGGTTATCATAATTGAATCGTACTCATAATCAATGTTACTAAATGTTAGTGGTGTTGCTTTATCTGCTTTATAAACACTTTTTTCATCAATTCGCCGGTCTGTTCCAAAATTTTCTCTCTTTCGATAGCTTAGATGCTCATAAGTATGATCACTTTGCAATGAATGCCCGAGAGCACCAAAAGCACCAATAATTCCCCGTCCTGTTTTGAACTTATGAATCTCAATCTGTGGATTCTGAGCTAATTGTTCTGTTTCTTTGATGGTCAGCACTTGCCATAAGGCTTTTTGTGTATGTTTCTTTACTGATGAAGGGATTTTTCCCTCAATAAAAACAACACCCGGGTTCGTGTTTTTCATATCCATTTCTGCTGATTTTTCTATTTGTTTCAGCACAACCTCTTTACAATAGAGTAAATCTGCCTTTTCTCCTCGAATTCTCAGTGCAACAGCACCATTTCCTCGTGTCTTATAGGGAATATTAGGATTCAATCGAATCAAATGCGGTAAATCCAAAAATTCGACATAATCTCCTATTCTATGGATAATAAGCGTAGCTAAATAAGTTGTGCAAGAACCTCTGAGAGAATCAGTGTCATCAAAACCAATGGAAAGAACCTTTGTCATAGTATTAGCTTCACATAAAACATATGTCAAAAAGCTCTATCAAAAGCTTTTAGTCAGGGAAGAATCCTTTATTTTCAAAAATATTTTGTAATTTTCGAGGTTCTGGTGGCAAAACAATAGATAAATTACTGATTGGAAAAATATCGCATGGATTACCGATTTTATATTGTGGATTAAAGACTAATTCTTGGACACTATTTAAGAGTCGTTTTTGCACAGCTTGAGTTATTTGAATAAGGTTATGACCAGGATCATGTAATGTATCGGATGAAAAAACAGCTGGAATGCTACCAAACACAGAACGAAGTGATGTTTCATCTAAAATTGAATGTTTATTACAATAATTGGGTAAAAGCTCGGCAAATGACAAATCCTCTGACGATTCCATAGTAATATTAATCGGATGAATTGCTTTATCTGTACCAATCACTACCATATGGAGTTCATTATTAGAATTTTCAAGCATCATCTTGTTCTCATGAACAGCTTTCCTAAGATAACGAATAGACGATTCCCCACAATTCCAAAGAATATCCTTTCGATGTTTAAGTAATGCGTTTTTAAAATCATTAACTAAGGGAGTAGCTTCATTAAATTCCGATCGGAATCGATTATCAAATTCAATGGTTTGTCGACGAATTTTTGAAAGAGGTATTACTGAAGTCATGTCAATATTGTGAAATTGTTTTTCAGAAAACACTTTTTTACCCTTTAAGAGTGATTCAGGTTCCTTTAGCGCAATTTCCCAAGCATCACAAGAAATAACAAGTAGCTGGATTAATTCATAAATTCTGATTTTTTCTTTTAAGGTATCTTTTGAATGTAAAATTCCATAACCTTCGACAACAAAGAAAGGTTCAGATTCTTTATCAAGCATTACAACATTTATAGAGTTTGCAACCATATCCAAAATAACATGTTGTAAAATCTCACATCGATCAGAAGGTGGGGCAGATCGAGCTTCTTCTAATTGCCATAGATCCGAATGAAAAATATAACTGGGATGAGTTATTTCGTGTGTTGGTCCTTGCTGAGAGATTTCAGTTTTATCCCAACGAGGACTTTGAGATTCCGTCTCTACTTTATAATCTCTAATAGCTATTTCTCTTTGAACTTCTGCATGTTCTCCATTATCCTCACGAACCAGTGCTTCTCCCGCAAGAACAGATAATTCCTCTACTGAGGGTAAGTTAGAAGATTCTGATAACAAATTTTTACTTGCTCCGTGTTTCTTTCTTTCATCACTTTTTGGTTTTGAATCCTTTTGTTGCGTTCGTTCATGTAACCGTTGGGAAACAATGCCCTTTTGAATTGAGGTTAGTCCATATTTATCTTCTTGAGAGACAGTTTCAGGTTCTTTTTGTGGTGTTGAGCTTAACTCATTAGAACTTTTTGAAGGAGTTTTTGGTTTTGACGAGTCTTTTTTGAGCTGATGGATTGGAGAAGCAAGAACCTCCCCTCGATGTTTGTTTTGTTCTGCTCTCGCAGCTTCTATGGAACGATTTAAAACAAGGCGAAGTTTTTTTATTGTTTTTTCGCCAATTAGACGGTTAGCTCCGATATTGAAATGTCTGATCAGAATCTGTCGATCAATGTCCTCAGGAATGCCTTCTTCTCCGAAAATTCGAATAAGGTCATTAAGAGTGAATTTGGTAGACATGGTTTTTTTTAGCTCCAATAATTGATGCACAAAATTTTTATTCGCTGAAAAAAATATTTTGACTACAATTACAAACTTTCCCCTTTATGATTGTTTCTTTATCTGAAAAAGAATTATCTTTTACGCATATTTTTTGTAGCCAATGCAATATCGCGTCTTTTTATAGTTTTTCGACCAGCAAAATTTGCTAGATCAGCTGCATCATCAGCAAGACGTTCAGCAATTTCATGTAAAACTTTCCGTAATTCTCTGGCAGCCCCATCTGATACATACATTTTAGTGGTTTCACGTATAATTCGTTCAACAGGTGCTAATGGCAATTCACTTTTACTTTTTCGAACCATAACATTTTCCTCCAAGAAAGATTAACGATTAGATTGTTTGTTTTCCTTTTTTATCCACTCTAAATATTGAAAAATATAAATTAAAAATTTTCCGCTGATTAAAGAACAAAAGAGCTTTTTTGTCGAATGGTAGAAAAAACCAAGTAATTTAAAAATAGAAAAAAAGGAGAAAGAAGAGTTAATAAATATCAATATAACTATAAGCTTCTTCCTTATCACCGAAGCAATAATGAAGAGTTTGATATTTCTTTTTGAATTTATTAACGTCTTTAGCAACCTTCTTAGGTTCTTCACGGTCAATTACAACGCGACGGATGTATTCAGCGATTAGTTTCATTTCGCTTTCCTTCATACCTAAACGTGTGACTTCAGAAGTACCCAAACGAATGCCACCTGGATTCATGTAATGTCGACCTTCAAACATATCCCATGGGAGAAGATTACGGTTCAAAATGATATCTGCTTGTTCCAAATCTTCTTCGATATCTTTTCCAAGGCCAGCCTTTTCTTCAAAAGGACTAATATCAACTAAGAGTGTGTGGGATTTAGTGTAGCCATGTTCTTTACCACATACGGTGAATCCTTCGTTTTCTAAGGCTTTAGCAAGGGCTTGTGCATTCTTGATAACTTGAGCACCATATTCCTTACCAAATTCCTTAATT
>JAYEJY010000196.1:0-13887 GCA_034660795.1 Promethearchaeati archaeon
CGCAGAACCCGAAATTAAGGAAAAAATGGAAAAAATGGATATTCCACCTTTAAAAAGTGGCTATATTGGAGGTTTTGCTGGCGCCATTTTAAATAGAACCATGATTAACGAGATTGATGGATATGCATTACTTGTTGGAACTAGACCCAATATCCCTGATCCAGGTGGAGCAGCAAAATTAATAACCAAAGTAAATGACATTGAAGATTTGGATATTGATATAAAAGAACTTAATAAACAATCCGAATCCATTAAGAAGAAATTACAAGAGCTGGCAGACCAACAACGCAAAATTTCACAGCAATCTGGTGAAAAAGAAGGAGCTCCTTCAACTTATTATACATAAAATCTTTTTTTCTTTTTTTCATTTTTCTTTCTTTTATTTCACATTTAAGCTTGTAGTTTTAGGCATAGTTTATATTTAGAATGGTCTTTATGATAGTTTAGTCACTATCAGATACTAAGAGGATATCATAATGACAGAAAATGTTGAACAATTAAGCCAATTTTTTCTAGAAGCATTACGCTTAAAGAGATTACCCCGCAATGGCTGGCTCTATTCAGGCATATCAAAAAGTGAGGTGGAAAGTGTAGCAGATCATAGCTACTCTATGATTTTGATCACACTTATTTTAGGGTTGAAAGAACAACAAATCAATGAATCATTTGATCTCGAAAAAGCTCTTATTATGGCTATAATACATGATCTTTCGGAAGCAATTTCTCAGGACATCGATCGAAGGGTAGGTAAATTTGCGCCTGATATATTTGAACAATTTAAAAAACAATTAGACAGTGAAGCTTTCCAAAAAATTACTGCCTTTTTACCGGAGAAAATAAAGGAAAAATTAGTTGATATTTATTTAGATTTTTTAGAGAGAAAATCACCAGAAGCCATATTGGTTAAAGAAGCGGATCGACTAGAAACAATATTACAATTATATCATTATCGAATGACAGGTAAACCAAAAAGCATGTTTAAAGAATTTTATCAAAATTTTTCAAAAGAAATTGATACCTATGAATCCTCACTCATCAAATCTTTAGTTCAATTAATTCTAAGTAAAAATCCGGAGTAGATATAATGAAAAAAGGTGTTTCTAAATATTATTCTCGTTTTCTAAGCCTTTCTACAATGGATAAAACCCTATTTGATAAGATACGAGCAAAAACAATAACAATTGTCGGGGTTGGGGGATTAGGATCTATTATTGCCCACCAATTAACTGCTCTTGGTATTAGGAATTTACGTCTTATAGATACTGATATCATTGAAGAATCTAATTTACAAAGACAATTTTTATACCGATATACAGATATAGGGAGAAACAAAGTTGATATTGCAAAGCAATTTCTTGAAAAAATCAATCCAGATGTTAATGTAGTAGCTATTAACAAAAAGATAACCAAACAAACTGTCTCTATCGTTACTAAAGAATCTAATTGCGTTATTGACGGTTTGGATAATTTCGAAACCCGTTTTCTTGTTAACAAGCAATGTTTGGTTTCTTCAGTACCTTTCGTTTTTGGAGCAGTAAATGGAATAAGTGGTAATACTACGACAATTATACCGGGTGAAACTATTTGTTTAGAATGTATTTTTGCTAATATAAAAGGAATAATTGCACCATCAATAGAGGAAACTGGTATTCATCCTTCAATTTTGGGTATTATTGGAAATATACAGGTTTTTGAAGCAATTAGGATCATTTGTGATCAGGAACCTTTATTAAAAAACAAATTGCTTTTTTATGATCTAGGAGAAATGGAATTAACGAAATTAACAGTTCAACCTAAGGATGATTGTATATGCCAGAAATATAAAAAATAAGAATTCTTAGAAAAAAGAAAAATGAATTAATAGCTTTTCCTTTTTAAAACACAATGCCATTTTGGATGAAGAACATAAAAATAGATAAACCTAATAAAACTGAAGTGGCAACCGCACGAGCAACAGAACCTCGAAAAGTTCGATCGGGTTCAGCTTCTTGATACATTATTAACCAAGCGAGAGATAAGATTCCTAAAATTAGGAAGATTATTGCGAAAGCGAGTAATCCTTTTGGACCCAAGAACGCATTGAAGTCTTTCATTCAAAAAGCACCTTGCTTCTGTTGTTAATTCGTTAATATTAAAATCTTTCTAGAATGTAAAGAAAAAAGAAGAAAAAAAGTTAGTCATCATTATTAAATTCTCTTGGATAGAATTTTCGAGTAATTTTTTTCTTCGTTGGTTTGTTAACAAAAACTAAGACTAAACTTATTCCCATCATAAGGATGAAAAACCCTAATTCTGACCAGAGAAATACTTGTGGATTGATTGTTGTGGTATTAAATAGATTAGTAATTCCCTCAGATAATGCTTCATTTAAATTAACATCAAATAATAACAGAATAATGGGTAAAAGACCACCTAATAATCCTAATGCACCTAAAATTTTAGGCGCTAATAGATTTCTGATTTTTACAGGGGCATTAACTGTTAAGATATTATTATGTTTATAAAAGAAATAGATTTTCCCACAAATATTACCTCGAGTAATGATAGGGGTAATATTAAATTCTACAGTAATATCTTTTTTCTTGTGTAATGAGATATTTTCTTCTATAGGTGTTACATAACAACCAGGAAAAACTGGGCGGATACTTAAATCACCATTTGATGTTACAGGGGCTTGTTCATTTGTATCTTTTAAAATTTCACTTGGTATTCTAATCTCTAATGGGAATATTTTTTGTGATTGCATATAATCATAATAAGTTATGTGGGTAATTCGTTGTTGCTTGGGTTTTGTTATAAATTCTTCTTCTCTTAGAACAGCTTCTAATTCACTTAATTCTTTTCGACGCATTTCTAAACGCTTTTCTAATGATTCGCCAAGAGGTGTTTCTTGAGTAGGAATAATTTCAGAAGCAGGTTCTATTGCTTCTTCAAGAGGTTCTTTTTCTGGTGGTAAAATGGCTTCTTCATGAACCTCAATTTCCTTTATTTCTTCTGATAATTCTTTTTCAATTTTTTCTTCTTCTAATACAGCTTGTTCTTCCGCTGGTTTCCTTTCTTCAGTTGTTTTTAGAGTTTCTTTTTCTTCAGCTATTTCTGAAGGAGGTGGTTCGATGTATTCATCTTGAATCGTTTGATATTCCTCTTCTACAGTAGGAAGATCAGATATTGCAATTTCTTCTTCAGAAGAAGCTGGGATCTTTTCTTCGGGAGTTATTTCTTCTTTTTCTTCTTCCGGTTTACTAATAGCCTCTTTTTCCTCAAATTGTTTAGCTGAAATGTCAGATTCTGCTTCCACTTTTTCTAATTTTTTCATTGTTTCTTCCAAATCAGGTATTTCAATTTCAGATGGTTGTGGTTGTTTAATTTCTGGCTTTTTGGGTTCTTCTTGTTCTTTTTTATATTCTTTTATTACGGCTTCTGCTGCTTCCGCTGTTACTTTTTCAAATTCTTCTTCGGGTATCTCCAAATCTTCATGAGCTGGAATCTCCTCCTCAATATCTTCTATCTCATCTTCAGGGAGATAATCTTCTTCATGTTCTTCCGCTTCAACCATTGCTTTATCTATGTCCGCGGGTTCCCATTTCTCTAACAAATCCTGACCTATTTCTGGTTCTTCTTGTTCTTTTTGAGCTATTGGTGAGTCTTTGGGATAGCCTGCTGGCGGTTCAGGAATGCGTTCAGTATCTATTTTTGGGAAATCCGTGGCAGGTTTATGGGTTAATTCAAAGGAAGATTTCTTACTTTCCTCTTCAATTGATGGTGAGGTGGTCATAGCGCTTTCTTTAGATTCTTCAACAGTTAAGGAAGGAACCTCTTCAGTAGTTATTGGTTCTTCATAATCAGCAACAGACTCTTTTTCTTCAAGTTCTTGTTCAAGATATGGTGAGACTGCTGACATAACTTCGTCAGTCTCTTCAAATTGAAATTCTTGTTTCTCTGATATAACAGATGGTTTTTCTTCTATTTTTTCAAATTCCTTTACCTCTTCCTCCTTTCCTAATGGCTCTTCATCTACCTCAATAGAATCCATTAAAGATTCAATTGTTTGAGGAGCTTCTTCTTTGTGAATCTCTTCTGAGGAAAGTGATTCTTCTTCACTAGACACGTCTTGTTTCAAACTTCTTTCCCATGGATAAATTGGTCTTGGATGCTGTGTGGGTTCTTTAGTGGTAACTGCTTTTGTCTCTTCTACTGGAGTAGTGTCAAACTGTTCCGTATAATTTGCTGTTAATTCCCCTAATTCATCTTCCTCCTCTGTTGCTTTAATTAAGGAATCAGCAACACCAATTAAATCAGATTCTTCTGATTGTGTTTGAGCGGTTGAAACTTCTTCTTCATCCTCAAAAGATTGTGGAACTTGTATTTGCTCTCGGAATTTTTCTAATTGAGCGTCTGTTTCTTCCTCTTCCAGAAGTGATTCAGCTATTACATAGGTGTCTCCTTCTGGTTGCTTAATTAATCTAAAATAGTTTCCCCAAGAATTTAAGACAAAAGCTGTGGGAAGCATAAAAATATCTTGATCAATTATTTGTCCGTCTTGCCTTTTTATACCAAAATCAGTTGGATTTAGTGAAAAACTTTTACAAGCTGTTTTATAAGTTGCAATGAAAGGTATTGCTTCAGGTACTTCTAAATCAACTACAAATTGTTCATGAGCAAATGTTACAATACTTTTGTTACCCGAATAAAATTCATTTCCATATTTTTGAACGAGATAGTCAATAGTTGAATAATGATTTTCGATTTGTTTTACGCTCCCATCTTCAGTTACAACTGCTATTATTTTTGGGTAAATTTGGAGCGTCGTCTCTAATTCATCAAGAATTTGAATTAGTAAGGTTCCTCGCGGAACCCGAAAGGTGAAGTCAATAACTTCTTTATCAAGCAAGACTTTGAAATTGATCGTATGTATGAAACTTTGCAATTTTTAAGCCCCTTACATATTTTAGTAATAGTATATATGAACTTATGTTAGAATCTTTCGATAGAAGGGTTTTTGTATTAAAAATTTTTATCCTTAGACCATGTAAAATCGAGGTTAAAAATAAGTGGCACAGAAAATAGATAATGATCTCAAACCCAAAATCTTTGAGAAAGTAAAACCTCAGAGTATATCTCGAAATCTTTTCAATCGAATATTTGAGTTAATGCCTTTGCTATTTATAATTGCAATTGCAATTTTAATTCGCTTATTTGCAGCTCTCCAATCAGAAGGATTCATTCATCCAGATGAAATTTTCCAATCAATTGAAATGGTTCATTATCGTATTTTTGGAAAATATGGCAGAGGACAAACTATTCCATGGGAATATGATCTAGATGAATTATATGGTGGGGCACGTTCCTGGTTTTTTGTCTTTTGTTTAACAGCTGTTTATCGCTTCGTTATGCTCTTTGGTGTTTCTGATCCTTTAGTGCTTATTTTTTTCGCCCGGTTAACTTTAGCATTATTCTCCATAATTACTGTGCTTGTAGCCTATTTTTTTGGGAAAGAATTATTTTCAAACAGAGTTGGGTTAATTGCAGCCTTATTATGTTCGACCTGGTGGTTCTTTCCGTTTTGGGCAAGTCGCACAATGACGGATGCTCCAGCTTCAGATTTATTATTTTTAAGCATGTTTTTAGCATATAAATCTTATAAAACAAAAAGAACTTCTAAAAAGAAATTTCTCTTCGGACTATTCTCTGGTATATTTTTAGGATTTGCATTTATGCTTCGTTTTCCATCTGGTTTAATGGCTCTCCCAATAGTAGGATGCTTAATTGTTGTAAGTATTAATGAATTTAAAGAAATACGAGAAAAACACCCAACTCTTTACCCTAGAGAAGCTTTTTGGCCTGTATATCAAGGGGTATTTGGATTTACTTTTGGGGGATTAGGAATGCTATTAGTTCAAGGGTTTTTAGATTTATTTACTTGGGGAACCTTTTTGCATTCTCCGGTCAATTTCTTCATGTACAATATTGTAGAAGGATATAGCGCACATCATGGAACCCGACCATGGTTTTATTATTTCAATGCTTTTTTTTACGAGTTCGCACTTTACGCTTTACCAGTTTTATTATTTTTCGTGATTTTTGGTATTGAGTATAGAAACAAGCGGTCATGGGAAACAGGGGTTCTTTTAGGAATTATTTTTTACTGGATAATATTGTTTTCCGTTATAGATCATAAAGAATTCCGTTTCCTTTTTGCAATTATTCCGTTAATATTTCTTCTTATCGCGAACGGTGTTAATAAGCTTGTTCAACTAATAAAAAAGAAAGCTGTTCAAAATGTAACACTTGGGTTGATTTTAATAGGTCTGGTAAGTACCTCTGCATATTTAGCTTTCATTCCCTATGAGTTTATGTGGAAATTTAACTCAGGTGTATGTGAAGCCATGTATTTTGTAGGAAATCAAGAAGACGTGGAAACGGTCTTGGTATTCGAGAATGTTTGGTATACTGGTGGTTATACCTATTTAGATAAAAATGTAACTTGTCATTTCATGCGAATTTTTCCGTTTCTACCTCAATATAGTTTTAATTCCAGTACTGCACGGGCAGCATATCATAAGAATGGCACGTATGTTATTGTGGACTCCAATAAGGAGATTCTAGTTAGCCCAATTATGCAAGAATTCAATTATTCAATTATAGGTGTTTTTGGCTATCCCGACTATCTTATTTATACACGCCTTTAGACCTAATGAGGTTTTATGTTAAGTGATATACGTCACGATATTCTGGCACACGAGCCCAGATCTTTAAGGTGTTACGTAAATCAGCAGCAAATAACAAAGATTGTTCTGCTTCTCCATGAACAACAAAGGTTTTTTTTGGTGCTTTTGGAAGTTGTGAAATATGGTTTTTTAACTCCGTTTTATCAGCATGTGCGCTAAAACCTCGTATCATCTCAATTGTCGCTCGAACAGGTATCTTTTTATCATAAATTTCAACTTCTTCAGCACCTTCAACAAGTTCACGACCGAGGGTGTTTTTCGCTTGAAATCCAACAAATAATACAACAGAATTTCTCGTTGGTAAATCATTTTGTAAATGGCTAAGAATCCTCCCACCTGTACACATTCCAGAGCCTGCAAAGACAATACATGTTTCCCATGCTTGTCGAATACGTCGCGAATCATGATAGGAGCGGGAATAGTGTAATTCAGGAAATTTAAGCGGATTATCTCCAGAACGTAATAATGTTAGTGTTTCTTTATCATAACATTCTGGATGATTTAGAAAAATCTCTGTAGCGTCAACTGCCATGGGTGAATCAATATAAACAGGCATCTTATCAAGCTCACCTGACTCAAAGAGTTCATTCAAAAAATAAATTAGCATCTGTGTTCGACCAATTGCAAAGGAGGGGATAAGTAATTTCCCGCCATGTTCCGCAGTATGTTTAGCATGTCTTATTAATCGTTCTCTTGCTTGTTTCATAGGGGGATGATTTCTATCCCCGTAAGTTGATTCTGTAATAAGATAATCAATTTCCGGTAATGGAGCAGGATCTCTTAAAAGAGGGGTATTATTTTGTCCTAAGTCACCAGTAAAAGCTGTTTTGGTACCTTTAAAATCAATAACAATTTGTGCTGATCCTAAAATATGACCAGCATCAAAGAGTTTTACAGATAAATTTTTTTCAAGATAATGTGTTTCTTGATAGTTGAGTGTTACAAAATGTTTTAGTGTTTGATAGACCTCTTCTTTATTATACAGAGGATGTATTTGTTCTTCTCGTGGTTTTCTCCGTGTTTTTTTTGCCTCTTCTCTTGCAACTTCTACAGCATCGAGTAATATTATCTTCGCTAGATCCTTCGTTGCTTTTGTACAATATATTGGTCCTTCAAATCCTTGTTTTACTAAAAGGGGGAGACGTCCTACATGGTCAAGATGAGCATGAGATAAAGCAAGATAATCAATACTTTCAGGATCGAACGAAAAATGCTCATTGTAATGATAAGGGAGACCTTGTATCATCCCGCAATCTAATAACAAGCGTTTATTGTTCATTTGTAAGAGATGAGCACTTCCTGTAGTTTTTGCTACTGCACCATGAAAACTTATTGTAAGGGACATAATAATTACCTAAGAAATGTTAATACTAAAATTCTATTTGGAATTCTTCAAAGCAATTATCTTTAAAAGATGCTTCGCTTATAAAAATGTCCACAACACAATTTTTATTTGAAGGTAGTTCGTAAGTATTTACTACAAAAAAAATCATTATCTCAACAAAATTAGTAATTCTTTAAAAAAATAGTTTTAGAATTCACCTAGTGTGGTATAACTTAAAATGTTTGAACGTATCGCCAGTGCGAAGGATATGGTAAAATCAGGTTCTATCAAAAGAGGAATAGATGAATATTTCACGATAGTTCATGATCTGAAATTAAATGAAAATTTTAATGAAGCAGCTCGAATCCTCCTTCAAATTGCAGAAACAATTGATCAAGCAGAAAACCAGCAGCTCTATTTACAAACAATGGATAAATTCATTTTATATGCAAAGGATTTAGAGTTAAATAATCAACAAGAATTTTATACTAAAGCAGAGAATTATCTGGAAAAAGCTAAAACATTATACGAGTCAACAGACAGTCGATTAGATAAGGCAGGAGAAATTACTGAAGTTCTTATAGATTATTATTCAAAAATTGATAAGGAAACTGAAGAATTAGTACGAGAAGCTGCTACGCTTTATGGATCCCATGCTGTTGATTTATTAACGAAATCACGAGGAAGAATACGACCAGAAGAAAAAAATCAAGCATTTAAGTTCTTGAAAAAAGCGAAGGAATTATATAAATCATTAAATCAAGATGAGAAAATTTTAGACCATTATATTGAAGTTGCAACTACCCTAATTGAACAAGATAACATGGATCTTGGTGAGGAAATCCTTGATAAAATTCTCGAAATTCTCATGAATATAAAGGGTGAGAAGGATAAAATTGTTTCTTCCACAGAAAAAGCGATGCAAGCATACACAGATTTTATCGATAAAAAGATAAATACCATTCTAAACCCTGAGGAAGATATCTCGAAAGTTGAAACTGTTAAATTTGAAAATAATATTGCAATCCCTATCATTCGGCATTTGTATGAAAATTGCTTACAGAGAGAGGCAAAACCTGCAATTACCATTTTAGCTCGAGAATTATCTTTAATTGGATTAGCTATATATGAAAAAAATTTTGAAAGAGAAGCAATACCCTATTTTAGATTAGCCAAGGATTATTTTAGTGAAGTGGGTAAAGTAGAACCTTTTCTTGAGTTTGGAGATAATTTGATCAGTTTAGGATTACAACTTTATAGAAATGGCGAATATCCTATTGGTCGCGATTATTTTAATATTGCTGCTGAGATTGGACAACAAGTCGATAAAAATTTTGAGGTAAAAGTTTATCGTAAACAAGCTGAAAATTACCTAAAATATGAGCGATATCAGCTTGCTATAGAAGCTTTACGACAAATGATCGAGCCTTTAAAAGAGCTTCCAGATAACCCTTTACGAATGGATATGCCTATTTCCATACGACAATTAGCGAGAGAACGGTTTGAGAAGAATGATTTCCATTATGCAGAACAGATGCATCGTTTAAGTGCTGAATATTTTCTTGCTTTTGATCAAGTTGAATTAGCAGCTGACACTTTTGATTCAGCCTGGAAACCTATGTTTGATGTTCGACAGCTACAAACAGGCATTGAACTAGCAAGTAAAGCTGCGGAATATTATATTGTAGCGGACAAAGAAGAAGAAGCGGCTGATGTTTATTTCCGATTAGCTAAACAGCTTCTCCAAGAAGGGCATTATGATATTGCTTTGGAACGATTAAAACTTGCAGCTGAAACAATCCCTGAATATTTACGTGAAACTAAATTTAAACCATTAGTTGAAATAGCTACAAAATATACTGAAAAATGCCTTGAGCAAGGAGATTTTATTAATGCTAGCGAACTCTGGACCGCAGCATGTGAATTTAATGAAATCCTCGCACGAGCTATGAGTGAACGGGATCCTGAATTAGCGGTAGAGACAATTGAAGAACATATTACAAATGTTCGGAAATTCAACTCTCAAGAGTTATATGAAATAACATTTAATTCCGCAAAAGGAAGCGCTAAAATATTGAGTGATACTGGGGAACATGAACGTGCAGCGAAAATTCTTGTAAGTTTTGCAACTGATTTCTTACGAAAAGATATTCCAGAACATGCCGAACCATTATTTGAAATGGGTGCAGAAGAATTTATTACCGCGAAACAGCCTGATGAAGCAGCACGTATACTAGCAGCATTAGCTCGGTATCATTCTGAACATAATAATCAAGAAAAGACTGAGAAATATTATCTCTTGGCTTCTGTTGAAAATAAAGCTACGAAAACACCTAAAATTCTTCAACAAGTTGTTGAGCATTCATTTGAAACTGCCCAACAAAGATTAAAAGAAAAAGCATATGATATTGCAGAAAAAACTTTTTTGCTTTCTGACAAAATTGCTCAAGCTATTGATGAAAAAACGGTTGCAAATATTAATTATAATACCGCCAAAGAATTTTTCCCTCATAGAGAATTAGAATATGCTTTTAACCATTACCAAAAAGCTATTGAAAATTTTCAAAATGTAAATTCTAAAAAAGCTTTGATTTTAGGAGCAGAATTAATTGAACGTGGAAGAAAAATATTTGCTGATAAAAATTATCAATTTGCTAATAAATTCATTGATTTAGGTGTCTCCACGCTAACAAAAAATGGAAAAGAACAACAAGCAGCTCAAACCGCACGTATAGAAGGTGAGCGATTCCTTTCAACTAGTGAATCATCGATAGGATTAGCGCTATTAGGTAGATCCATTGAAATTTATGATGAGTTGAATAAACAAGACCAGATAGCAGAGATTAATATTACCATTAGTGAATTTTTTATTCAAAAAAATGAATTAAAGGAAGCTTTAGAACATTATACTGAAGCAGGCGACAATTATCTTCAATTGAAAAAGAAGAAAAATATTTACGAAATAATTGAAATTCTAACAAAATTAGCTGCTGAAATTCTACACGGAGGGATAGGAGCAGAAGATTTGAAAAAGAATAATCGAGAATCAATTGCTAGTGAATATTATCTTCAAGCTGAGAGTTTTTGTAAGCAATTACAAGACAAGCAACGTTGTGGCGAAATTGTCTTCTCTGAATGGAAAATATTCTCAGAAAATGGAAATTTTGATGTTGGATTTGAGAAATTAAAAGAAAGCTTAGCGATTTTTAAGGAAATCAAAAATTATGACAAAATCACCAATATTACCAAAGAAATAATGGATTACTCATATGAACTAATTAAAGAGAATGAACTTATTCCTGCCACTCAAAATCTTGAACATATTATTGATGTTCTTCAAGCAATTGATCAAAATGAATATGCAGCGGAAGTTTGTATTACAACTTGTCAAGAATTTATGGAATTAAAAAATAATGAAGTAGCGGTTTCTTGGGGTCTCCGAGGAGCTGATATCTTAACAGAAATAGGTTTAATTGATGAAGCTATTAAGTTTTTAGAAGAAGCAGCGGATCAATTAATGGTTATTGAGAGTACTGAAAACGCCATTCTCTGTTTTGGTAAAATTGCGAAGATTCTTGAAAAAGAAGACCGTATAAAAGATGTCGAAGAAACAGCTTTGAAAATAATGGCTTTTGGTACAGCCAATATGAAAAAAGAGAAAAAAGCAATCGGCCTTCGTCTCTGGGAGGTTGCCCTCACAATAGGAGCTATTGTTGGCGAAGAATTTACAGGACAACTTAGTAAGATTGAAGGACAAACATTTTTTGAGATTAACGATTACAATAAAGCATTAGAAATGTTTAATGAAAGTTTCAAACTCTTTAAGAGAGTTGATAAAAAGAATAGATTACTAGATCTTGGAGATCTACTTTTCGATTTAGCAAAAGAATTGGAAAACGAAAAAGAATACAACCAAGCATTAGAATACCTTTATGATGCCTTGAGAGTCACCACTGCTGCTCAAGAATTATTTGTTGGTACAGAGAAAATGTTCTCTCATGCAAAAGTATTCATAGAAATTAACCGCGAAGAAGATGCACTAGATTTAATTAATCAAATTATTGACTGGTTATTTAAGCAAGATGAAACCGCTGCCGGGATTGAAAAATGTTTCCTTGGAGCATCATTATTGATATCTTATGGAAAAAATACTGTTGGTAGTGCTTTAATAGATAGAGGTATGGAAAAGATTTCTCAAATAGATGATGAAGCAGCTATTAAACACCTTTCAACAATCTGTCGTAATCAAGGAATCATCTTACGAGAAGAAGAAAAATTAGCTGCCTCTCATATTATGTTAGCGTCAGGTATTGGGATCCTACGAACAATCAATGATTTAACAGGAATTGGTGAAATTAGTATTGATCTTGGGAAGACACTTATTGACCGTAAGGAGATGAGTGCAGCTGTTGAAGCTTTCCAAAATGGTGTTAAGCTATTAGTTCAGGGTAAAGAGGAGAAAGAAGCTCTTAAAATTGTAAATGACCTTGTCACTCGAGGTCGTCAAGAAGTTGATAATGATAATACTGCAATCGGAATACCTCTCATTAATCTTGCAGGAGAATTATTCCTCCATTTGGATCATCCAGAACGAATAATGATGGTTTCTGAGATTTTCATAAATCAAGGAGGGAAAATGCTTGAAGAGAGAAATTTTGATGTTGCTGCACTATTCTTTTCAAAAGCCATGGAAATGGCAACTACGGCAAAACTTGAACGATACTTACCAAAAGTAGGTAATCGCTGTATTGATTTCGGATTAAAAATGGTAAAAGAACAAGAATACTTACAAGGCATACAATTTATGAATACTGGTGCAGAAGTTATCATTGAATATGAAAAGAAGAAGGATAAAACCCAAAGAGCTACAACAAATTTTCTGGAAGCTCTGGAGAGTATTTTTAGTAAAAATGTTGAGAAAAGAATACCAGATGAAGACCAACGGTTTGAATTAATTGACCAATATATTGATTCTATTCTGAAATTCTTTATTCAAATTGATATGAAAAAATCCCTTGAACAACTTACTCAACAATTAATTGATTATGGTAAAGTTCTCTTGAAATCAGTTGGTCCCAGTGTTGTCAGACGGATTTTCGAACCTGCCTTAGAATCTGCCAAAGCTGCAGAAAATACAGGCCTACAAATTACCATTGCTGAAGTCTATTTATCCCATGTTAATTATTTAGCAGAAAGAAATAGGTTTGAATATTTTGATACTATCCTTAATCAAGCTATCAATATTTATCTTGAAGTCGGTGAGACTTCTGAGATTCAGAAATTTATGGGAATTCAAGCTGAAAATGGCCGAGAATTATGTCTGAAGGAAAAGACTAAGACCCAAGGAATGAATATCCTTACGACAATTATAGACCTTGCAATATCACTAGCAAATCCCGAGCTCTTTTCCGTTGTTATTATTCCTTGTATAGAATTAAATCGAGAAGCAATTAAAAAAG
The DNA here is from genome assembly GCA_034660795.1 of Promethearchaeati archaeon. Lineage (GTDB taxonomy): Archaea > Asgardarchaeota > Heimdallarchaeia > JABLTI01 > JABLTI01 > JAYEJY01. The sequence goes on from JAYEJY010000196.1 coordinate 13,512, forward strand.
AAGATTTTAAAATGGCTATTTATGCTCGCCAGAAGATCATTCAACTCTTGAATTATTTAGATGAAAATGACATTAATCTAAAAGTTGTAGGATCGATTGATTTTCCAAAAATGGTTTTGAATTGGTTTAAAACTGGAAAAGAATTACTTACAAAAGCTAATACTTTTGATCAAGGAATAAAAATAGTTGACCAAACATTAAAGCTTGCTGTAATCACGAAACAAAAAGAATTTGGTATTAATATTATTGATGAGATTCTCGCTGAAATAGATACTTTTGTTCGGAAAAAATATTCCGGTGTAGAAATTCTCTATGAAATCCTAGCCGATGCATTAGACGGTCTTAACGAGGAAAAACGTGTTATTGAATTAGGAAA
>JAYEJY010000197.1:0-13866 GCA_034660795.1 Promethearchaeati archaeon
CCGCTGAATCAGCAAATGATCTTGATAAACTTATTTCAGATGATGTCAGAAAATATGAAAATATTTCTAGCACAATGACAATGCTAATTCGGGAAGATGAATAACTACTCTTCTAGAGGGATTTTACTTTTTTTATCATTAAATAATTTAAATTTAATATGCACGTTTTTTTAATCTATTCGACTACCACAAACGGTACAATAATCACTTTCATCATCTAAGTATGAGCCACAATATATACAAATTTTTGGTCGGGATGAAGATGATGAGGAAGATGTTGATGTGCTTGGATTTATATTACTTGGTGGAGTTGATGTTGAAAATAAATTAGAAGAGAAAGAAACTTCTTCATGATTCCTTTCCATGTAATTTTGTCTACTTGGGCTACTTTCAGGCATGTAATATGGTTCAGCTTCTTCTATTTCACCTTCTTGAATTTCCGCAGCTTCTTTTTTGAATGGACTAATAAATGCAAATAATAACCCGAAAATTAATGTTATAAAATTCAGCACTAGGTATCCATAAAGAGGATTTGGTTCTTTTAAGAGGTCAACAGTTAATACTCCTTCTTGAATAGTAAAGAAGAAGCTTAACACAATTGTAAGATAGACAAATAAAATTGTACTTAAACCACCTCTCGCACCTCTTTTTTCTTTGAAAAAGAAATTTACAATAAATGTAGTAACTAACCATGGAGCAAATGCTAAAGTTATACGTAAAGCATTAGGGGGTGCGAAAAAAATGTTTATTGGTTCCATAATTGCTGTTTCACAAACTTCTAATAACCGTATCCATTCTCCTTGAAATGTTGTTGCAAAGAATTCTCCAACTGTAAATCCTTCACCATAAGGATCAAGAAAAATATGAATAAATATGAAACTTGGATAAGTAATACCTAGAGAGGTAAGGAAGCCTTTGAAATAACCCATTTTGAGTGTTCACCAATATTAAATGAAAATTGTTTGATCAAAAGTTTACAACGTACTAATTGTCTTGCAAACATAAAAACGTAAGCAATTACATTCTAAGGATTCTATCTTATTAAAAAATTGGGTTGCGGTAAAAAAGTTGATTCTCAGAAATAGTTACTTTATTAAAAAAAATCTTAATAATATACTAAAACAGTGAGTAGGAGAGGAATTCTTTTATTATAAATTAATTTACCAATCAAATGGTTGTGGCATTATTGAATTTTTTTAATAAATATATAAAAAAAACAGAAGAAACTTTGCTTCCGCAAATTACTTTTGCTAAAGAAATGGGTTTCTATCCTTATTTCAAAAAATTGTGCAGCGAGCAAGGTCCTGTAGTTCAAATGAATGGTAAAAAGGTAATCATGTTAGGTTCTAATAATTACTTAGGAATGACTAATAACTCGAAAGTAAAAGCAGCTGCAAAACAAGCTATTGATGAATTTGGTGTTGGTTCTACTGGTTCAAGATTATTAAATGGAACTATGAATTTACATGTTGAACTGGAACATCGATTAGCTGATTTCTTTAATAAAGAAAGTGCTGTTGTCTTTTCAACAGGAATGCAAGCTAATTTAGGGGCTTTATCTTGTTTCTTAAATAAAGATGATTGGGTTATATCTGATCAACAAAACCATGCATCAATTATTGATGGAATACGGTTAGGTAAAATAAAACGCGATCACAAATTAATTTACAATCATTGTGATATGGAAGATTTGGAACGATGTTTAAAAAAAGTGCCAAAAGATGAACGTGCCTTAATTGTGACTGATGGTGTTTTCTCTATGGAAGGTGATGTAGCACCCTTGAAAGAGATTACTGATCTTGCAGAAACATATGAAGCGGGTGTGTATGTTGATGATGCTCATTCAGTAGGTGTTTTGGGTGAGAATGGTCGTGGGACAGCTAATCATTTTGGTGTTGAAGACAAAGTTGATGTTATTATGGGAACTTTCTCTAAAAGCTTCGCCTCAATAGGTGGTTATATTGCCGCCTCTGAAGAATTATGTACATGGGTTCGACATCAAGCAAGGAGCTTTATCTTTAGCGCAAGTGGTCCTCCTGCAGCGATGGCAACGGTTTTAGCAGTGCTTGATATAATTGAAAATGATGATTCTATTCGAAAAAGGCTTTGGAAAAACACTAAAAAAATGAAACAAGGTTATCAAGAAATAGGATTTAATATAGGAAATTCAGAAACACCAATTATACCTATAATCATTGGTGATGAGCAGAAAACATTCATGTTCGCAAAACAACTAATGAATGAAACACCAATTAGTGTTTATACCAATCCTGTACGACCACCAGCAACACCACCAGGAAGAGAATTGATAAGAACTTCTTGTTTGGCTACCTTACAAGAAGATACTATTGATAATGCTATATCTATTCTTAGTAATAATGCTGCTAGTTTAGAAATTGTATAAGAAAGGATTTTTTTCTTTTCTTTTTTTCTATATGATTTTTATAACTTTCTACTCTAATTTTACTTTTTAAATCAAAAGTAAGCTGACAACCATAGAAAATAAATACAGATGTTTAATATAAGGCGTGGAAAAATCATCTTTAGATATGGTGATGAATTCCATTGATAAAAATACAATATTTCTTTGCACCCGTTTGCCCTAAATGTTTCAGAATTAATCAATGGTTAAAAGCATTACAAAAAGAAAAACCAGAAATAACTATTGAAGAAACAAATATCCTCTTTAATTGGAAAAAGGCACGAAAAAATAATATCCGAACTATACCAACGATTCTTATTGGCGAAAATCGTTTAGAAGGTTTCATTAAAAAAGAAGAATTTAACAATGCAATAGAAACCTTTAACAAAAAATGAAAAATGCTGCAGATCAATAACGATCTGCAGAGCCAAGTACATTCTTATTTTTATGAATAAGTAAATTTTTGAGTTCTTCTCTTGCTGGTCCCAGATACTTGCGAGGGTCAAAAATTTCAGGTTTTTCATGCATAATTTTCCGAACTGTCCCAGTTACAACTAAACGACCATCAGAATCAATATTAATTTTACAAACATTCATTTTTGCAGCTTTCTGTAATTGTTCCTCAGGTACTCCTCTTGCACCTTTGAGATTACCGCCATATTTGTTTACAAAATCTACATATTTCTTAGGAATAGAGGAACTCCCATGTAAAACAATTGGATATCCTGGTAATCGTTCCTGAACCTCTTCGAGAATATCAAATCTTAGAGGAGGAATCGGTTTTCCTGGCTTGAATTTGTAAGCACCATGAGAAGTGCCAATCGAAATTGCTAAACTATCGCAATCAGTTCTAGTTACAAAATCTTCGACTTTCTCGGGGTCTGTATAGAGTGCTTCATCTGCTTTTACATGTTCTTCAATACCAGCTAATATGCCCAATTCTGCTTCAACTGAAACGTTATGTTGATGAGCATAATCGGTTACTTGTTTGGTTATTTTTAGATTTTCCTCGTAATCAAGCATAGAGCCATCATACATGACTGATGAAAATCCCATATCAATGCATGCTTTACAAAGTTCGAAAGAATCACCGTGGTCAAGATGAAGAGCCATTGGAATATCCCCACCTAATTCTTTCATATATTCAACTGCTCCTTCTGCCATGTATCGGAGTAATGTTTGATTTGCGTAATTTCTTGCACCTTTTGATACCTGGAGAATTACAGGAGAACGAGATTCCACACAAGCCATTACAATGGCTTGGAGTTGTTCCATGTTGTTGAAGTTATAACCTGGAATAGCATAGCCTTTTTCAATTGCGTCTTTAAACATTTTTTTGGTATTTACAAAACCAATTTCTGTATAATGTACCATAAGATACCATCCAAATAGTTATTAGTATTTTTTCTACACTTAAATTTAACGTGTTCTATTATTTCATATAGATATTTCTTTGATGTTTTACCCTAAAATTTACTATAAATTATTTATTACTTTATTACAAAAAAGAAAAATAATCTTTTTAATTAATCAACTGTTAATGTTTTAGATAGGTTCCTGGGATAATCTGGATCAATTCCTCGTTCAATAGACATGTATAATGCGATTAATTGTAAAGGAATAACCGCTAAAATAGGAGAAATGTAATGAGATGATTTTGGAATTTCAAAATAATCTTCTTTACTAAGATGTTTTTCTAAACCTTTTATTTTTTCGCCCACAACTATAGGCCGTCCATCTCGACATTCTACTTCTGAGATATGGCTTGTTACATAATACTTGTCTTCTGGAGCAACTATATAGAAAACTGGATAATCCTCTTCTACTATACTTAATGGTCCATGTTTAAACTCAGAAGAATACATCGCTTCAGCTGATATGTAATTAATCTCTCTAATTTTTAATGCCCCTTCTAATGCAACACCGTATGTTACACCATATCCTAAGAGAGACATCGCCTCATCACTAGCGAGTTGTTTTGCTAGTTCCTTTGCCTTCTCTTCACTTTCTGTAATTGTTTGATCAACAAGAGATGGAAGAGCATGAATTTGTTGTTTCATACCCTCAAATTCTTCAGTGTCTAATAACTTCTTAGCTTTAGCAATTCGAACAGCTAAACATAAGAATAACACCACTTGATTTATGTATGTTTTTGTAGCAGGAACGCTTCGCTCAATCCCAGCACCTATATATGCATAGGCTTCTGACATTCGTTCTACGGTAGATCCAGGTACATTTATCATTCCAAGAATAGAATAGCCTTTTGGTTTTGCGAAATTAATCGTGTTAATAATGTCTTTAGTTTCACCACTTTGACTAACACATAGTAAGACAGTAGAATCATCTGGTTGATAATTCTTATATTCTTCAAAAAAACGGCCACCAATAACTGGAATTGCTAAGAGATTAGCGATATTGTTTAAATAATAAGAACCAACTGTACAAGCATTATAACTGGAACCACATCCAACAAGAAAAACTCTTTTTGCATTAGCAAGTTTTTCAACGATTTCATTTAAGGAATCACTTTCCAATCCAAAGGCCAATTTTTCAGTGGCTTCTACTTGTTCATGAATTTCTTTTGTTAAGAAATAGTCATAATCTCCTTTTTCCGCTTCCTCTGCGGAGAGATCTGTTTGTCTTGCCTTTCTTTTTATTTCCGAACCATCTTCCACTTTAATAATCCGATAAGAATCTGGAGTTAATTCAACAATTTCACCATCATTTAAGGGGACAAATTTTCTCGTAAGTGGTAGTATGGAAGGTAAATCAGAAGAAACATATGTTTCATTTTCACCGATACCGATTACTAAAGAAGAGCCCATTTTAACTGCATATAATTTCTCAGGATTGTCTTTATGATAGGTGACAAATGCAAAAGCTCCTTCCATTTCTTGGATTCCTTGTCTAATTGCTTTAATCATATCGTGATGTTGATCATAATATTTTTCTACAGCATGAACACAAATTTCTCCATCATTATTGCTTCTAATTTTATGGTTTTCTTTATGGAGTCGTTCCTTAGTTTGGTGATAACTAACAATATTACCATTATGTGCTCCAACCATGTCTTTATCACAATCATAATGAGGTTGTGCATTAATTCTACTAGGTCTACCGAATGTTGACCAGCGAAGCTGTCCTATACCAAGGGACCCTTTCATATCTGCTAATTGATGATTTTCAATTACTTGTTCTAATGTTCCAACATCTTTTCGTAAGTCAATCGTATTTTTGTGAAATGTTGCTAAACCGGCTGAATCATATCCACGATATGCTAATCGTTTGCCAATAATGAGTAATTTTTCTGCAACATCTCCTTCGTTTGCTATAATTCCAAAGATTCCACACATTTTTTTTATCACTTTAATGATTATTCATTTCCGGATAGTTTTAACATTTATTACTCCGAAAAAGGATTTTATTGCAATTATTTTTTTTAACATAAATAACCTAATAATTAATTTTTGTACTTCAACAAAAAAGAAAATTTATGATGTTAAAATTTGCCGATTATTAAAATTAGAAAAAAATACCTTCTTTTTAACAAACAACATTTATAGTATTTAATTAGAAAACCAAAAGGAAAATAAACTTAGGTGTATAATGAAGAATAAAAGAGATGGAAAAAAATTATGAAAGAGATAAATAAATTATCACGAGAATATGCAAAACAACTGGATCAGAATGATTCTTTAGCTTCATTTCGAAAGGAATTCTACATTCCTAAAGGAAGTAAATACGTTGATGGGAATTCTTTAGGCTTGTGTTGCAAAGAGGTGGAAAAAGCATTACTAAGAGTTTTAACAGAATGGAAGGAAAAAGGCATAAAGGGGTGGTTTTCTGGGAAAATACCATGGTTTTACTTTAGTGAAAAGTTAGGTGAAATGATCGCCCCTTTAGTAGGAGCGGAAAAAGATGAGGTAATAGCAACTGGAACGACAACTGTTAACCTTCATGCTCTTGTATCATCATTTTATCAACCAAAAAAATCGAAAACAAAAATATTAGCTGATGTTTTGAATTTTCCAACAGATATTTATGCATTAAGAAGTCAAATTGCATTAAAAGGATATGACCCTGATTCAAATCTTGTACTTGTTCCAAGTGAAGATGGCAGAACATTAGATGAAAAAACTATCATAGAACACATGACTAATGATATTGCCTTGATTGTTTTACCCTCTGTTTTATATCGAAGCGGTCAATTGTTAGATATTGAGCTTCTTGTTGAGGAAGCCCATAAAAGAAATATTCTTATTGGTTTTGATTGCAGTCATTCAGTTGGTGCTATTCCGCATTATTTTGATAAATGGGAGGTGGATTTTGCTTTTTGGTGTAGCTACAAATACCTAAATGGTGGCCCAGGTTCACCAGCATTTCTCTATGTTAATAAAAAACACTTTAATGTTCATCCAGGTTTAGCAGGTTGGTTTGGAAATAAGAAAGAAACACAATTTGATATGAGTCTTGATTTTGAACCTGCTGGTACAGCGGGACAATGGCAGATTTCTTCTCCAACAATGCTAGGTGCAGCAGCTATCCAAGGGTCCCTAAAAATAATTAAACAAGCAGGAATTAAAAAAATAAGAGAAAAATCATTGGTAATGACAAATTATTTGATAACTTTAGTGGAAACCAAATTACGCGAAAAACCCTATAACTGTAAAATACGAACACCAAAAGATGACAAACAAAGAGGAGGACATATCGCTATTGAATGTAAACATGCTGAAGCAATAACCAAAGCATTACAATCAAAAGGCGTTATCCCCGATTATCGACCACCAAATATTATTCGAATAGCACCTACTGCACTTTACAATACCTTTGAGGAAATCTGGGAGATTGTCAATATCATTCAAACTATCATTGATGAAAAAACATACAACAAATTTGCAACATGATGAATAACTTAATTCATAAAGAATATGAAGAAGAATATAAAAAGAAGCATTCTTATTTTTTGATAGAAAAAAGTACCATATATGAGATGAGAAATTAAAATGTCAAAACACGAAATTGCATGGGACTTATCAGATATATATCCAGATGTAAAAGATCCCTCAATAGATGAAGATATCAAAGAGATGACCAAACAAGCAGATAAGATTAGAAAAGAATACAAAGGAAAAATTATTTCACTTAAACCAGAAGAACTAGCCACCTTTTTGGACAAATTAGAGGAAATTCGCGCTGATATGGCTGATTTAGGACTCTTTGCTAATTTATCTTATGCTGCACAAATGACTGATAAAGAGAATCAGAAACTCCATAACAAAGTAAAAAAATTACGAACGGTATTAGGGAAAAAATTTACATTTGTTAACATAGAAATGGGAGAACTTCTCAAAGAAAAACCAGAAATAATCAATGATAAACATCTAGTAAATTATAAACATTATTTAGAAAAGTTGCAGCGAGAAGTTCCCCATCAATTATCGGAAACGGAAGAGCAATTAATTTTAGAAAAGGATCAATTTGGAGTAGATGAATGGCAATTATTACAAAGCAATTGGTTAAATACTCGAGAATTTGAAGTTGAAGTTGAAGGCGAAAAAAAGATTTTATCTTACGGAGAAGCAAATGCCCTTCTAACACATAAAGACCGAGCGACAAGAGAGTCAGCAAATAAAGCGATTTATTCAAAATTAAAAGAAGACGGACAAATTTTCGCCACTGCTTTACGAAATATTTGCAGTGATTGGCTTCAGGTTTGTGAACGACGAAAGTTTGATTCACCAATGCATGATAGTTTAATTATCAATGATGTTCAAGAAGAAACTGTCACAAGTTTACTAGATGTTGTTGAAAAAAGTATTCCACTCTATAAACGGTATCTTAAATTAAAAGCAAAAATGATGAATTTGCCTATTCTAGGTTGTCATGATGTTGTCGCTCCTTTACCTGATGTTCCTGAAATGGAATTTGATTGGGAGGAAGCGAGAAAATTAGTAACAAAAGCATATGTATCATTTGATGAAGACTATGCCCATGGAGTAAAAGATATGTTTAAAAAAGATCATATTGATGGCAGTCCACGTATGGGAAAAAGAAATGGCGCTTTTTGTGCAAAATGGTACAATGGAAAATCGGCTTTTATTCTTTTAACTTATACAGGTAAGTTGCGAGAAGTGTATACATTAGCACATGAATTAGGACATGCAACACATGACTATTACGCAACAAAGAAACAAACCCTTTTTAATACAAGTATGCCAATGGTCGTGGCTGAAACAGCCTCAATTTTTGGGGAATTATTATTGACAGATCTTCTCTTGAAAGAGGCAAAAAATGATGATGAGAAAAAAGTAATACTTTCCCGCGTGCTTGATGGAGCTGGGCAAGCAATCTTTCAAGTTTCATCGAGAGCTTGGTTTGAAACTAGTTTATATGAAGCTATTCAAGATGGAGAATTTCTTAATTTTGAAGCCATAGCAGATCAATGGACAACTGCTAGAGACACGGTATACAAAGATGTTGTTGAATGGTTTGATGTCATGGAATCCGAATGGTGTATGAAACCTCATTATTTCATGTCAAATTTCAGATATTATAACTACCCCTATACTTATGCTCAGCTTTTTGTTTATGCTCTTTATCGTCATTATTTGGAAGAAGGTAAAACTTTCGTTCCAAAATTCAAAAAAATTCTCTCTGCTGGTAGTAGCCTTTCACCCAAGGAAATTGGTGAAATTGTTGAGTTAGATATTACTGATCCTTCTTTCTGGGGACTTGGCATGAAGCAGTTTGAATATTTTGTTAATGAGCTTGAAAAAATTGTCTCTGAATAAAATGAGTACAATTTTTTCATTTTTCTTATTTTATTCTTCTAATCCTCGTAATGCTCTTCTAGCAGGTATAAGAACCTCATAGAGAAACTTTAAACCTTTCATAGTTATTTTATAGCGATGTATAACCTTTTCTGAACCATCGGGGTGTTCTTGGATTTCTTCATTTACAGAAATGACACCCTTTTCTTCCATTTTTTCTAAGATTTCTGAGAGTTTATGATAATCACCGACGGTTGAAGATCTGATAGCATAAAATGACATCCCTAATTGTTCATTATTTGAGTAACCTTTCTTAGACTGAGCCAATTTTGAAAGAATCGCTACCCATTTGTCTAAGTCATCAGTTCTTCTCGTCATACTTCTCCTTCCAGAAAAAGGTTTTACTCACTATTCCTGCTTTGGTATATCATCCGATTTTTCTTCTGCTTGATTATCTCTTTCTTCTTCAGAAAGTAATTGATTATATGTATCAATAACTTTCAACATTGCAGTATCATAGTTTTCCGAAATAACCTTCATTTGTTGATATTTTTGTAAGGAAATAAGCACAATATAATTAATTACAAAAGATAAAGCAAGATATAGCGTTGCACTAATGATTATTGCTGGGACATCACCTAAGAAGTAGAGAATGAAAAATTCATTATAAATGCGATATTTGCCAATCATCCATATAAATCGAAGTAAGGTTATCAATACGGCAAATGTAACAATGATAATAAGATATCCATAAAGATCTTTTAGCATTTCAATTGAATATTGTAATTCCTTTTGTAATTCTAAAAAATTAATAGAGTCATCCTTATCAAGTAAATTATTTTGTAATTGCTTTTTTTGATATTTCTTACGTGAGAGATAGAATGCCATGCTGATGTACAAAATGATTCCTACGAAAACACCAATCGATGATCCTATAATTACTCTATAAGCTAAAGTTATATATGCTGTATATGTTGGATTTAGTTCCCCAAAGATGATCTCTTGTATGCCTGCATATAGAAAATCAATTGATAAAAAAATACTGGCAAGGATAATAGTACCAAATATTAATCCTAAGATATTTGCTAGTTTTTGGTGTTTTTTTTCATTCATATATGAATCTTGAACACTTTTGCTTATAAAAAATTAGATAAATAGAAATTGTGAAAACAATTTTTTTGACATAAATTCTTATTTTTTATCCAAATCTTCTTGAAAATCTCTCAAGGAACTTTTTGCAATAAGAGTCCGACCATATGTTGGATATTCTACAGTGATTTCAATATTCTTTACTTCAAATCGTTCGAAAAGTACTTCTTGTAAACTATCTGCTATATACCATGCTGTTAGAAGATTATTTTCTTCACTTACCTCAATTAATTCATTGTCAACTTCATATTCATCTATTAAAATATCAAGTAATTCTTCCGCAATAATATATTCTGATGGTATAATTACTGCTTTTACTAACATCCCATCACGTATTTCTTCATATGGCTTTTTGACATTAGTAGCTGTACGTTTTAATCGATTACGAAATTGTACTGCATCTTTAGAGTAAGCGCTACAAAAATGTAAAGTGTAAGAATAATCTGTTGTTTTTAAAATTCTTTTAGCTAAGTCTTCGCTACCAGCAATTGCTGAAGGATTTTCTTCTTTAATTTCATACCCTTTTTTTTGCAATGCTCTAAGATTACTCTCAGTGATCTCTAATTCATTTAAATTGCAAAATTTAACTCCATCTAAACTTTCTAAATAATCAAGAAATTGAATGGTCTCTTTTTTCTTATCAGGTAAGACAGGTATCTCTGCTCCGACATCCCACTCAAAATCCAGCGCTTGAGAAATCCTCTCCTTTTGCTCTTTATTTTGCGGGTGAAAACGAATTTCATCAAGACCAGCAATGAATAAGCGTTCTAAATTTTCTTTAGAAGCAAACCGTCCTGAAGTATAAAGATGAATATGGAATTTATCTCCAAATTGTTTTTTCATTTTTTTGATATATTCTTCTGTTATATCAAATGTTGCAAGAGGATCTCCCCCAGTTATAGCTGCCCCTAAAGCATTCATATTTGTAACTTCAAGCATTACACTTGAAAAATGCTTCACAGGTCGTTCATTGGCAAATGTAACTTCTTTACCACGACGAATATCAGCCAGAGAACAATAAAAACAATTTTCACAACAAATTCCTGATGTGAAAAAAAAGAGTTTTGCTCCTTTCCGACAGAGGACACACCCTTCTGGTAATGAACCTTTTACAAGTGACTTTCCAGCTAATTTTCTAATCTTTTTTGGCATTTTTTACACGTTCCATACCTATTCATTTGCTCTTCGACGAACAATGGGGTCAGAATCAACTAACTCTTTGAACTTTTCATCGATATTTTCATGAGGAGCGAGTTCAAGATCAAGATATACTCCGGTTCGACCCACTTTATCTCTCGTAGTTAAGATTCTCACACGTTCTTTAACAATACCAATTCTAACATCTAATTTTTTCGCAACTATTGATTCTTTACCTACTACAGGTGATTGAATGTGTCCTTTTGCTGTTGGTTCAATAAAAAGCAAGCGCTTATCTACACCTGGGACTCTCTCATCTTGTTGTAATTTAGCTAAATCTATACTTCCTCCAAATTGAATGAATTCAAATTCTCTTTCTCTCATGGATGTTAATGGAAATGTAATACAAATTTCTTCTGAAAGATAAATATGAGCTTTTACCACATGTTTTGGTGTTGCTTGGACAATTTTTCGTGCAAAAATAGAATAATTCTTTTGATTTAGGGCTGTTTCAATAAGGAAGGAGGATATTTGAAAGGGAACAAATAAATCTATATCACTGGATGCTGAAACATCACCTCGAGGAAGAGAGCCATATAAAATAGTCGAAATGGAATGGTCAGCTAAAGCTTTCATAAGCTCAATTGCTTGTTGCCGTTTTTCTCTCAAAATTTGCCAGTGTTTTTTAGAATAAACAACTTCTTTAACATCTGCAATTCTTTTCGGTTTAATTCCAGATTGATGTCGTTTCATAAATGTTTAAACCTTATTATTAGTCATATTAGTATCTATTTGATAAGAATTTCTTTCTTTATTGTTTATTAGAAACTTATAAGAGCTTTTTTAAAACTCCTTCAGCTAGAACATTTTTAGATGTAGGTAGACCAATTAAAGGATGGAAAGACCTGTGAATATATGGTTCTCGTTATTAATTATTGCAACGGTATGGTTCGTTGTTTATATTTTATGTAAATTATTCAAAGTGGAAGAACGCTTTGGGTGGTCATATGGATTATTTTTTCTATTAATGCGAACTAAAAAATTCAATGATTATCTACGAAAGATTTCCAAAAAACATGCAAATTTCTGGCGAATTATTGGAAATATTTCTATTTTTGTAGGATTCATTGCTATGTTTATTTCATTTGGTCTTTTCACGTATACCCTTGTGGATTTCTTTCTACCAGATCCGGTTATTACCGACCAAGGGGCAGCAGTTGGCTTAATAATTCCGGGTGTCACTATTTCCTTTAAAACAACCCTTTATCTTATTTTACCCTTATTCTTAACGATTATACCTCATGAAATAGCGCATGGTGTAGTGACTCATGCAGATGGTGTGGAGTTAAAATCTACCGGGTTATTGTTTTTCTTATTATTTTTTGGAGCATTTGTTGAACCAGATGAAGAAGATGTTATGGACTCTTCCCCCCAAACAAAAATGCGAACATTTGCTGCTGGCATTTTTCCAAATCTAATGCTAGGATTAATTACGATTCCCTTTCTCGTTTTCTCATCATCTATACATTCTCCTTTATATTATCCACCAGATGGTGTTCTCATTCAAGAAGTTGTTACAGATTCACCTGCAGCTGATTCTGAATTGACGAGAGGGACCGCTATTTATGCTATAAATAACACTCATCTTTCTAATTTAACAGTATTCTCTGAATATATGGGAAAAACAAAGCCAAACGATTTGCTTCTTCTTAATACAACCAAAGGTCAAATATCTGTAAGACTCATTACTAATCCGAATAATGATTCAATAGGCTATCTAGGCGTTAAAACAATTCCATATCAACGACCTAAAGTGGGATTTGCTACTCCCTTTTTTCCAGCATTTTATACACAACAAGCAATATGGTTGATTGTTATTGCTTTTGGTGCGGTATTATTGAATATTTTACCAATACCTATAATGGCTGATGGTGATAAGCTCCTCTCAACCTTTTTAGTATCATCTCTTAAAAACAAAAAGCTTGCTCTTATTATTCTAGATATATTCCGCTTTCTTGCCCTCGCGTTATTCCTAACAAACATAATTCTTCCAATAGTAAAATTTGGATTAGTACCACTTTGATGATGGAAGTTGTCCGAATACATTTAACAAAGAACTGAATTGGATACTTAATAAACAAAAGTGGTTGGTTTCAAGTATGACCTTAAATAGCCCAAAGTGCACTATTTGCCACAAGAAATCAGCTGTTACACAAAATAGAATTGATGGACGCTATCTTTGTAAAGTATGTTTTACCAGATGGATTCAAAGAACAGTGAAAAGGTCAATAAAAAAATACAACATGTTTGAAAGAGATGATCGGATAATAGTTGGATTTTCGGGTGGAAAAGATAGCACTGTTTTATTACATGTATTAGATGCCA
>JAYEJY010000198.1:0-13743 GCA_034660795.1 Promethearchaeati archaeon
ACTAAACTACGGTACAAATTGGTTATTATTGCAATGAGTATGTTTCTTATCAAGAATTTTTCGTTTACTATTGAAAGGATTTTCACGGAATCCACTCAAATATCTCTAATAAAATCATTGTTTTAGACACATTTTTAATAGTAAACTCTTTGCAATAATAAAAAACAGCATTCAAAAATAACCAAATAATTGTTAGTCTTTAAAAGACAAAAGGTAACTTTATAGAATGTCTACAAGTGAATGTTTACAATAAATCTTCTTAAATTAAAACTTTCATCAAAAAAAGTGTTTAATGAGAGATCAATATGAGCAATGAAACGTCCGAACAATCAAAAAAGAAGAAAACAAATGATGCTCCCTTAATTGATGTTAATATTAACACTACCGCAGAGATACCTATTCCCACCAGGCTCATTGATCAAGTTTTAGGACAAGACAGAGCAGTGGATTTGGTGAAAAAAGCTGCCATCCAAAGAAGAAATGTGCTTCTAATTGGAGAACCAGGAACAGGAAAAAGTATGCTTGGAGCTGCAATGGCAGAATTATTGCCAAGAGAAGACCTAGAAGACATTTTGTGTGTTCCTAATAGGAAAGATCCTAACACCCCAAAAATTGTTACTGTTGGTGCTGGGGAAGGGCGACGTATTGTTGATCGTTATACTGAGAAATCCTCAAAAAGTCAAACAACAAGAATGATTATTAGCTTTATTATTCCCATTATTTTATTAATTTACGTAATTTTTACCCCACTGAATAATGCTGATTGGCGTCCACTTTTAGTCCTTTTTGGACTTCTCATTTCCTTTTTGTCTTTTCTTTTAATGGGACAAATGAGAAGTCGTTCAGAAACATTAGTACCAAAACTCTTAGTTGATATGAGTCAACAAACAAGTGCGCCATTTAATGATGGGACAGGCGCTCATGCTGGTGCGTTATTGGGCGATGTTCGGCATGATCCTTTCCAAAGTGGTGGATTAGGAACACCACCCCACGAACGGGTTGAAGCTGGATTAATTCATAAATCCCATAAAGGGGTTTTGTATTGCGATGAAATCGGTACCCTTGGTATGCGCACACAACAACAACTCTTAACAGCAATGCAAGAACATGAATTCCAAATAACCGGTCAAAGTGAATTAAGCAGTGGTGCTATGGTTCGAACCGATCCTGTACCATGCGACTTTATTCTCGTTGCTGCGGGTAATATGCCAACAATGGAAAACATGCATCCTGCACTTCGATCACGGATTAGAGGCTATGGGTATGAAGTTTATATGGATCATGTTATGCCTGACACGTTAGAAAACCGTAATAAAATTGTCCGGTTTGTAGCCCAAGAGGTTTCGAAAGACGGTCGAATCCCCCATTTTTCAAAAAATGCTGTCGAAGAAATCATCTGGGAATTCAGACGAAGAGCGAATAAGAAAAATAGCCTAACCTTAATCTTCCGTGAATTAGGAGGCTTAGTTCGTGCTGCTGGAGATGTCGCACGCCAAGAAAATGCCTCCACAACGAAAATGAAACACGTTTTACAAGCAAAAAGTGTTGCTAGATCATTAGAACAACAAGTTGCTGAAAAATATATCGAAAGACGACGAGATTACCAAATCATCCTAAATGAAGGCGCTATTATTGGCCGAGTTAATGGGTTAGCTGTGCTTGGACAACGAAGTGGTATTGTAACCAATGTTGAAGCTGAAGTAACCCCTGCTTTAAGTAGCCAAGAAGGAAAAATAATCGCAACAGGGAAACTCGGCGAAATTGCGCAAGAATCAGTATTGAATGTCAGTGCTATTATAAAGAAATATACCGGAATCGATATTTCGCAAAGAGATGTTCATGTTCAATTCCTTCAAACCTATGAAGGGGTAGAAGGTGATAGTGCAAGCGTTTCAATTACCACTGCAGTAGTTTCTGCTCTAACAGATATACCAGTACGGCAAGATGTAGCAATGACTGGCTCTCTCTCTGTAAGAGGGGAAGTCTTGCCCATTGGAGGTGCAACATTCAAAATAGAAGCAGCAATAGAAGCTGGTATAAAAACAGTAATCGTCCCGATGGGTAATCTAAGTGATATCATCTTAGATGACGAAATGAAGAAAAAAATAGAAATTATCCCAGTAACACGCTTTTATGAAGTACTTGAAACTGCTTTAATTAAAGATGACTCAGATATCATTGAGAAATTTAAGAATAGCATTACTCCCTTTGAGAAAAAATTGCAGAAAAAACTAAGGGAAGCAGTCGAGCAGGAATTAGAACAAACGGGGAATTAATTTCTCTTTCTCATCATTTTTTCAACCGTTGAATTAAAGAATCGAAATGTACTTATTGTATTTCAGAGGTCACATTTTTGCCTAAGCACGAAGCCGAGTTTTACGAAAAGAAAGAAGATAACAAAATCCATTGCTATTTATGCCCAAATGATTGCCTAATTTTACCTGGAAAAAAAGGAAGATGTAATGTTAGAAAAAATGTCGATGGCACATTATATGCCTTAAATTATGGCGTAGCAATGTCTGGTACTCGTGATCCTGTTGAGAAAAAACCACTTTACCATTACTATCCTGGAGAATGCGCTTTTAGTTATGGCACTATTGGCTGTAATTTATTTTGTCAATTTTGTCAAAACTGGCACATCGCTCGAGCACAACCTGAAGATATTAATCTAGAACTACATTCCCTTTCCCCTGAGAACGCTGTGCAAAAAGCAAAACGTTCTGGTTGTCCTATTGTAGCTTATACCTACAATGAACCGATAATTTGGTATGAATGGGTAAAAGATACAGCAAAATTAATGCAAAATGCTGGCATAAAAAATGTTTTAGTAACAAATGGATATATTCACAGTGAACCCTTAGAAGAGCTTTTACCTTATATTGATGCTGCAAATGTTGATCTAAAAGGGGATGAACATTTTTATAACGAACTCTGTAAAGTCAAGGGGCACGATAAAGTTAAACAAACATGTAAAATGATGAAAGATGCCGGAGTTCATTTAGAAATTACCAATTTACTGGTAACAAATAAAAATGACTCGGAAGAACAAATTGAAAATCGGGTTAAATTTATTGTTGAAGAATTAGGTGCAGATGTACCGATACATTTCTCCCGCTATTTCCCACATTATAAATTAAAATTGCCTCCTACTCCCGTTGAAAGGCTTACTCAAGCAAGAAAAATTGCATTAAATGCCGGACTTCACTATGTCTATCTGGGCAATGTTCCCGATGATGATTATAGTAATACCTTTTGTAAAGAATGTGATGCTCTTCTAGTTAAAAGAACAGGCTATAGGGTACGATTAAAAAATATCTCTGACGAAAATACTTGTGAGAACTGCGGAGCAAGTATTGATATTATATTAGACTAATACTTACTATTCATGTTTCATTCTAATATTTCATAAATTTTTAACATAGCGGAATAGGCTTCTTGTTTACGCTCAGGTAGAGGAGCCCAACCACGAGAATCACTATTTTCAAGAATACGTAATTCAGGTTCAATTTGTGTAAGAATAGTATTATCCCAATTTAATGCTTTTAATCTCCCATAAATTTCTCGTGATCGTCTGAGAAATTCTTTGTTATCTTCGCTTTCTGTCCAAATTCTTAATGATTTGTCGGGAGACCAACTGCCAGTTGAGAGGAAATCAGCCTGGGATGCCCAGCTTTCTTGCGGTAGCTCGCTAGGAGAAATGGTAGTGATACCTTTTTTCTCTAATTGTTCTAGAAATTGAATAAAAACTCTTGGTTTTGCTGGGGTAGGTCCTAGTTCTCGGTAACCAAAAAATTCAATATCGCTCCCATATAGTGGAAGTATCTTACTTTCAACTTTCATTATTTCTTTCATATGTTGTCTAATCCCGTATAAGGGAATTTGTCCTCCGACAGCAAATTGGGTAGAATATGTCCAACTAACTGCACTTAAATACGCTTTAAGCGATGTGTTTTCACCGATTGTTATCCTCTTCAGTGGATTAATATATTTCCTATTTGCTTGACGAAGGGTTTTCATTGCTCGTAAATACGTTATAATTTTTTGTAATCCTTTAGCCCAAAATGCATCAATCAATATTTCTGTAATAGTTTTCTCTCGTCGCTCAAATGCGTTTAAATCATTACCAAACCATTGGCACAGTTCAAAATGTTCATAGTCGATAACTATCCAGTCTATCCCCTGTGCTTTTATTTCATTACAAACAAAGGGGGAGACCGCTAATTCTGGAGGCCAGAAACCTTTTGGTCGTTTGTTAAATCGCTTTTCAATATACTTGAGATGGTCGCTAATCTGTTTTTTGACCCGTTCTTTGGGGAGAAGCGGAAGAATCGGATGGCTAAAACCGGTCCCAGTCAATTCTATAATACCATCTTTAACGAGAGTAGCAATTCTATCTAATAATTCTGGATAATGTTGCTCTAAGTATTGAAAAGTGTGTCCGGTAATATTGAAAAGGACTTTTCCCGAATGCCATTCTTCGATTGCTGTAACCATCGGATTATAAGACATGTTTACTACATTAGATAATTCTTTACGGGGAATCTCAGCATAATCAGTATTCCAATGAAGGATAACTGTCACCTTCTTCGGCATTTCAATACTCCTCCTCTCGTTGTTTTTCTTTAGCTTTTTCCTTGAAGGTTTCTTCCTGATCGTCTAAGTCCGAAAGAGCTAACAGTTCAGTTTTACGAGCTTTAATAATTTCTTTTATACGTTTTCTATCATCAGGATAGGTAAAATAGGCAAAGGTATAGATAATAAAACAAAGAAACCAAGGAACACAAGTAGCGATAATTAAAGCATAAGCAATTGCATCGATATTTGCTAGGCGAACTGGATTTGGAAGATCCATAGGAGAACCGCCTTGTGGAAAAGGAGTATATCCAAAGGCATATTCAGCGAGAAGAGCAACAATTAATGTTCCAGTAGCAGCAACACTCCCCTCAAACAAACGATCGATAGCAAAAGCTGTGCTGCGAATTTCAGGTTCAAACAATTCACTGAAAATCGGATTATTTGCAGCAGGGGCACACCAGCTAATCAAAAATCCTGTAAAAAAACCAACTAAGATAAATAAAACCAAAGAAAGGGTGGTGGCCTCTCGAGGTATTGCTAAAAAAATAACAAACATCATGGGAATTCCGGAGAAAACAGAAATCTGCGCGACAAGAATTCTTCCTTTATCTGGCTTCCATTCAGCAGCTTTATCACCGAGAAAGCCGCCAAAAAGATTTCCTAATGCAGCTCCTATAGCAATAACTGCAAAGGCTATCCCTGCAAGCCCAGATTGGAATCCAATATGTTCAAACCAATAAATTACAAACATAATTGAATTCCAAGGAATAAGCCCCATAACACCTTGAAAGACAATAAGCACAAATGTCTTGTTGGTAATAATTTTCTTGATATCCGCTATTTGAATAGAATATCTCTCTTCTGTTTTTTTATCAACAAGATTTTTTATTTCACTCTCGGAACTACCTCGAATAGGATCTTTCCCAAAAAGAACAACAAAAACGCCCAAAAGTATACTTAATCCTCCAACTGAAATAAAGGCAATTCTCCACCCTTCAAAACCAAATAAACTATATTCACCAATAATAGTAGCATACAGTGTTCCAAAAACCGCTCCTAAAACACCTGTTAATCCAAGCATACCAAAAGCTTTCCCTCTTTTTGATTCATGGAAATAATCTGCAATAAGCGATTGGGCTGTTGGAACAATAACAGCTAAACCAAGACCCGTTAATGCTCGGATAAATAATAATCCCCAAAAATTACTCAAAAATCCTAACGTAACAGTAAATATTCCCCAGATAAAACAACCCAAAGACAAGATAAATTTCCGAGAAAATTTGTCTGAAAACCACCCCCATACGGGCGTGCTAACAGATTGTAATAATGCTCTGGCTGTTGTAATCGCTCCTAATTTTGTTAAAGAAAACCCTAATGTACTTTGTATAGGTGTATAAAGTGCAGATAACATTTGGCCATCTGCATTATCAATTATATTAGCAGCATTAGTTAGGACTTGCGTTTTTATCCGGTCCTTTTTGAACTCTGCATTTATGTTTTCCTCATTCGAAGCCTCTGGTGTTTTTTTACCCATATATCATCACGTTCATAATAACCGATTGAATGAATTAAGAGATTTAATAACGTATATCATAAAGCTATTTAGGGATTTTGCCATTTTTTACAACAGCCAAAGAATTAGTAAAAAAACCATTTATTTACAAGCTTTTTAAAATGAAAACAAAAAAGATAATGATATGACACATCAGTTCTCCAAATATACCCGTATAACAGTGATCTTGCTGTTACTCATCCCTATTTGCTTTGTTTCTCATGTGTCACAGAATGGTATTTCTTTACCAGCTCCCGATAACTCACTTTACCCTTTTCAGCAAGGAAGTAAAAATACCAGAATACAAGCATCCTCAGAGTACTCTATTAAAATTGTTGATTTTACCTATCCTGATTTCCCAATTTATGTCAATTATACAAAACCGTTGATTACTATCTTAATAGAAGGACCCGAAGCTGCTTATGTCGACGTAGAAATTGATTATTCGAAAAATAAAAATGATTGGAAAACGGTTAGATTAAATCAGTCCAAAAAAATATCGGAAACCAAATACTACTATTACGGAACTTTTGGACCGTTTGAGAAAGTGGGAGAATATTATATGGTAATTAAAGCCTCCCAATATTTAGATACACTTGCAAGCATATATACCAGATTCCATGTGGAATCTGTAGTTGGATTATTATTTACTAATTTCAATTATACAATTGAAACATCTACAGATGACAAGTTCTATTCGTGGGTCTATATAACCATAGTGGGACAAGACCTTGATGCTAAAACAGTAAAAGTTAATTCTACTCATAAAGAGGTAGAAGGGAAAAAAATGGATAATATTCCAACTAACAACAGAACGTTTCGTGCTTTAATTGGGGCTCTACCATCAACAACACAAGTACCCTTAATTTTTAGTGCCAACACAACTGATGGACGAACTTTTAATAATACATTATATTTTCTCAAAGTAGGAACAGTCTATCCAGAAGAGTCTTTTCTGACTTCTAAATTACCGGCCATTTTAGCAGTTGTAAGTGTAATGGGCATAATCTCTTTCAACTATTTTCAAAATAAACGAAAACCGCCTGAAAAATTTGAAAAATAAATTAAAAAAAAGAAAAAGTATTGGGAAATTTTTATCGTAGATCAATCAATGCTTCCGCTTCAGGGCCAGTACCAACAAAAGTCACAGGTATGCCAGTTTCTCCCTCAATTTTCTCTATGAATTTTTTCGCTTGAGCAGTTAATTGTTGTTTTTTATTGGCTCCTTTCAACTCTGGAAACATAATGTCTAATTTTGTTAAAGCAATTTGTGTTGCACCATTTAAACGAACAGATTTACGTGCAATATCAAAATCTATCGCTGCAGCTCGTCTTGCCCTACCAGTAACCGTCCCATATTCAATCCACCCTCGTTTTTCTGCTTCTTTCTCTGAAAGTGTGCCGGGCATTGGACCAGCTCCCACTCGAGTCATAAAAGCCTTAAAGACAAGAATTACTTCATCAATAACAGTAGGGCCTACCCCAACATCTGAACAGATTTGAGGGGCTGAAACATCTTTACTGGTTACATACGGATAGGTTCCATGAAAAAGAGACAACATGGTTCCTTGTGTTCCTTCTAACACCACATTTTTATCCATATTTATTGCATCATTGATTTCCTTTGAAACATCAGTAAGATAAGGCTCAAGCTTAGGTATCTCTTCAGCAATTTTTAGCGTTCGCATGGCACGATCAACATTAGCAGGACCACACCCTGTTCCTGTACTGCCGATTTTGTCACTTAGATGTTTATTGGTTTGGTCTTTCTTCCGATGTTTCTCTTCAATAATGCCTGCTTGATAATCAACACCTATACGATTCTTACAACCTGTTTCTTCAATCTCTTTTAAGAGGATTTCAGGATCTACCAAAACACCCGCGCCAATAAGTAAGCGTGATTTCTCACTGGTAAAACCACTCGGGATCATTCGTAAACCATATTTTTTCCCTTTATATACCACGGTATGTCCTGCATTCGTACCAACCCCACCACGCGCAATGATGGCAGGATTTTCAGAGTAGCCGATATAGCTAATGATTTTCCCTTTCCCTTCATCTCCCCAAAAACCTCCAACAATAATTGTCGTTGTCATAATAACTTCACCAAAGAATAATAATTCCTTCTCATGGGAACATTGTTTAGTTATTTGGAATGTCCTTATTGAAGGAACTACCTATTCACATATAAAAAGTGATTTTTGATATATAATAAATAATCTTTTAAGCTAATTATGTTAATTTTTCCACATAACCATTTGCTTTTACGGTCAATCTAATTATATAAATGAAAAAAACTATATGGGGTTAGAGAGAAAACAGACAATGTGAGGAAAAACAATGACAAAAGATGATATTGTTCCAAAAAAAGTTGATAAATATATTTACGAATTACCTAAATCAACTAAACATTATATGAAAGTCCCCGCTAAATTTTATGCTAATGATGCATTAATTAAAGCGATGGAGAAAAAAACCATTCTCCAAGCCACACATGTCGCTTGGCTTCCGGGTATTTATTCTAATTCGCTAGTCTTACCTGATGGTCATATGGGTTATGGGTTCCCAATTGGCGGGGTTGCTGTAACTGATTATTCAGAAGGAGTAGTTAGTCCTGGAGGAGTTGGGTATGATATTAATTGTGGTGTTCGGGTTGTACGGACCAATCTTATGAGAAAAGATGTTGCACCTCATGCCAAAAAACTTACAGAAGATCTCTTTCGAAATGTCCCTGCTGGTTTGGGTTCAAAAGCAAAAATACATCTCTCCAAAGCAGATCTTGAGGAGCTATTAGTGGATGGTGCCAAGTATTGTGTTGACAATGACTTGGGGTGGGAATCTGACCTTGAACATTGTGAAGAAAATGGAAGAATGAAAGGCGCAGACCCAAGCCTTATTTCAGAAAAAGCAAAATCCAGAGGAATGCCTCAAGCAGGAAGTTTGGGAAGCGGAAACCACTTTATGGAAATCCAATATGTGGAGCAAATCTATGATAAAGAAGTTGCTAAGAGAATTGGAATAGTGGACAAGAATCAAGTTCTTGTGATGATTCATACAGGTAGTCGTGGTTTTGGGCACCAAGTTTGTACAGATTATCTCCGAAAAATTGAGCGAGCAATGAGAAAATATGACATTAATCCACCGGATAGACAACTAGCTTGTGTACCTACACAAAGTGAGGATGGACAAAATTATCTTAAAGCAATGGCTTGTGGCGCTAATTTTGCATGGGGAAACAGACAAATGATACTTCATTGGGTGCGAGAAACATTTGAAGCACAATTTAATACCTCTGCTGAAGACTTAGACATGGAATTAATTTATGATGTCGCCCATAACATTGCGAAAAAAGAAGAACATGATATTGACGGCAAAAAACGAACAGTTATAACGCACCGGAAAGGAGCGACGCGAGCATTTCCAGCAGGTCATCTGGAGGTTCCCAGTGATTATCGCAGTATGGGACAACCTGTCCTTCTGCCAGGAAGTATGGGCACAGCCTCCTATATTTTACTTGGTCAACCAAAAGGCATGGAAGTCTCCTTTGGTAGTACCGCTCACGGAGCAGGACGCGTTATGAGTCGAAGTGCTGCTAAAAGAAAATTCTGGGGTGAAACAGTACAAGATGAACTTAAGGGAGAAAATATTATAGTAAAATCAGCACATCCAGCCGTGATAGCGGAAGAAGCACCTGGTGTCTATAAGGATATAGATATTGTCGCAGACATAAGTGATGCTTTAGGTATTGGTAAAAAAATAGTGAAATTGAAACCAATTGCTGTTGTTAAAGGTTAAGAAAATTTTCTTTCCTTTTCTCTTTTCTTTTTATATTTAGAATCCTTTAATAATCTAATTCACACTTTTTAACACACTACTACTATTAGAGCGATGTATGGTGTGTAAATACTGTGTCACATAGACAAAGAAGATATTGCAAATTTTGTGGTGAACCGGTTATCTATTTAGAAGAATATGATGACTATTATTGTGAACGTTGCCATTCTTATCAAACACAAAGCCATTCAGTAGATATTAAAGGGAAAAAAACACCCCCAATGGAAATGGATACTTCCCTTCCCCCGACAAACCCTCCTAAACTCCCCCCTAAATGGGAGGACAATATTCCCATATTCCGACATCGGGAATACCTTGTGATACAAGCCTTCTTTAGCTTCGGACCAAGATATTCGATCTATAATGTCTCTGGCCAAAAAATGGGAGAATGTCAAGGGAAAATATTAAGTTTTGGCGGCGAGTTTGATTTTTTTGATTCTAATAGACATCATGTAGCAAAAGTAAAGGGTAATCTCACTCTCTTACCGTTTCAAGATAAAGTGTGGAATATAACGGACCATCAAGGACACTTAAAAGGAAAAATAAAGTCCAGATTTGGGTTTCTAAAAAGAACCTGGGAACTATATGATGACCATAATCGCTTAATTGGACAACCTGATGAGCAAGTGTGGATCAAACTAAACTGGAGAATGCTCCACCCCAATGGTCGAGTTGCCTTATCAGTAGATAAAAAATGGTTGACCTTTAGAGATCAATTTAGAGTACGAGTAAGTCAGAATATTGACCCCTTACTAGCCTTAGCCTTTGCTATTGCAGTGGATTATATGTATTTCCAAGACAACGATTAGTCTGCCTTCTTTTTTTCTTTTCAAAACATCTCAAAAACTTTAACTTTCTTGACTTGTAAAAAAATTTTTAATATAACATAAATTCCATTCGTTACGTTAGCCATGATCAGTAAAGAACGCCTCAAATTACTTATTCCAATAAACCTTGCGCATACGATGGCACATATTTTCCCCTATTTTTTACCAATCCTATGTTTAGTAATACGAGAGGATATCCCGATGAATTATACTCAAGTAGGGATCTTATCAATGACTGGGATTTTGGTCACCATTCCTTTCACAATAGTATTTGGCTTTTTAGGTGACCGCATTGCTCATCTTCGTTTAGAGCTTATTGCGGGAGGTTTCTTATTGGTGTTTGGCCATACGTTCATTATTGCTTTTGCCCAAAGCTATGCAATATTAATACTTGCCGCAGTGATTTGTGGTATAGGCGCCTCTATTTTTCATCCAATTGCTTTACCCTTACTGTCGCAGGAATTTGGAGCAGATAGAAATGTAGCGCATAGTTTTAACCTGATTTTTGGAACACTCGGTTCAGTTGTAACACCAATCTCTTCCATTGCTTTATCTGGGTGGCTTGGGTGGCGGTCAACTTCATTAATTTTTGGTATATTTGGGGCAATATTTTTTCCCATTTTATTCATTCTTTTACTGAAAGGGAAAAAACATCTAAATTATACTCTTCATACAAATAGACAATTAAAACCAAAAGAAAAACAAGAAAGTACCAGACAAGAGGAAAAGAAAGGACTACAAGCTTTCCCATTTCTTACCCTTCCTTTTATTGCGCTTGTTTTAGCACAAATACTCAGAAGTGGTATTTTCCGGGTTATCAATACCTTTACTTCTTTTATCTTTGAAGATCGATTTGGAGCTTCAGAATTAGTTTCCGCAGGTATCACCTCTGCTGTGTTAGGCCTTGGTGGTGTATCAGCGTTAATCAGCGGTTTCTTCTCAAGAAAACGAGGAAGTTTATTTACTTTCATTCTCTCAATGGTAGGGACTTCTATCGCATCGGTGTTTATTTTAGTCTTTATTGGCGTAATAGATATGAATAAAGTGACTATCACTATTCCTCTCTTGATTGTCGCGATAATATTCTTTGCATTTGCTACTATTGGATTCTATTTTGGAAGTCCTTCATCAAATGCGTTATTAGCAGAAATGCTCCCTCCAGAAGTTTTGAGCTCGGTATATGGTATTATCAATGCTTTAATGACTGGTTTTTCCTCAACAATACCCGTGATTTTTGGGGCAATTGTCGATCAAAAATTCTCCTTCCCCTATGAATACTTGATTCTCATCGTTTTATCAGTTGTACCTTTACTCCTTTTACTCTATCTTAAATCACAAATTGGTTTGAAAACACCAGATCAAATCGAAGAAGAACGAATGTTTGCTATACCAGCATATGAAAATATAATGAAAAAATAAAAATTTTTTCAAATAACTTCAAATAATATCAAACTTCCAGCCATAAGAAGCATACCAACAACAATACCTACCATAACAATATCCCCTTTACCATATTCATGGGCAACAGGAATTAATTCATCAATAGAGATGTAAACCATGATGCCTGAAACAACTGCTAAACTCACTCCTAAAATAAACTCGGTTAGAAAAGGGCGAAGAATTGCATATGCAAGCAATGCTCCTAATGGTTCTGCTAAACCTGATGCAAGGGAAAGGCCAAAACTTTTCCATTTACTTCGAGTAGTATAATAAATCGGAATAGAAACACTAATACCTTCGGGGACATTGTGAATAGCAATGGCAATAGTAATACTAATGCCTAAGGTGGCATCATTTAAAGCAGTGGCAAAAGTAGCAATACCTTCCGGAAAATTATGGATGGCAATAGCTAAAGCGGTCAAAATCCCCGTGCGTAATAATGTTTGATCATCTTTTATCTCCTCTTCTGTTACGGTCTTATCAACACGACTTTGCTTTGCTTGTTCTTCCAGACACTCCTGTAACACTTTCTTTTCAAGCCCCTCACAATCTGTGGTCATATGATGGGGATTTTTTTCATGAGGAATCGTAAAATCAATAATTGCAACTACTCCCATACCTCCAAAAAAAGCAAGGAATGCCCAATAAATCGCCATATTTTCCAAGGCACTAGGAAGTAGCTCACTAAAAGAAACAAAAATCATCACACCTGCTGATAGCCCTAAGGAAAAAGCGAGAAAACTTTTTTTAATTGACTTGAAAAGAAACGGGATAGCACTGCCGATTCCGGTGGATAACCCCCCAATAGTTGTTAAAAGAAAGGCAAGTAAAACAGGATTCATTTTTTCATGCAACACCCAATGATTATAATAGAATAAGGTTGTTTCTCTTTAAAAGATTAATTTCTTAAGAACTTAATTTATGAGATAGAAAAACCATATATACTATATGAAAATTACAGAGTTAGTTAAAGAGAGCTGGGATAAAATAGGTCATAGATACGATTCTTATCGAGACCATACCAAAATAAATGCTGAATTAGAACAATTTACCAAATTTTTACCGCAAAAAGGAACCATACTTGATGTAGGGTCAGGCTCAGGTATTCCAGTTGCGAAATATTTGACAGAAAAAGGTTTCAAGATTATAGGCATAGATATTTCCAAAAAGATGGTGGAGTTAGCTAAGAAAAATGTGCCAAAAGCAACCTTTCGCCAACAAGATGTGTTACAAATGGATTTCGAAGATAGCTCATTTGACGGCATAATTTGTGTATACACTCTATGGCATGTCCCCAGAAAAAAACACGCTGAAATTTTCAAGAAATTTTATGAACTTCTAAAATCAAACGGTATTTTAGTAATTAATACGGGTATAAGAGAATCAGAGGGGTTATCACTGTTCTATGGACAACCAATGCTGTGGAGCAACAATTCGCCAAAAAAAACATTGCAAGCAATTAAGGAATTAGGGTTTGAAATACTTTTTGAGGATATCTTAGAACGCGGTGGGGAG
>JAYEJY010000199.1:0-2686 GCA_034660795.1 Promethearchaeati archaeon
TATGAAAAGGATCTATTGTTTCTGTTTTTTTAGCTATCAGTTGTAAAATATCAGTAGAAATATCTGGAAGATGCATGGATTCGAAATGATCATCAATGTAATTGTTAAAAAAGTTGATTAATTCCTTTTGTTCTTTTTTATTATCGGTTGATAATCGTATGGTTTTTTCAGCAATTTCTTTTAGACAATTTCTACACCGTGGATCTGGCATACGGAATTCCTCTTTGATTTCTGTTAAAAAATAGCAAAGAAATGATGAAGAGAAACTCCTCATCATTCTTACGATTTTCTTACATTAATTCGTATAGTCGTAAGAGACAGTATTTTGATTGAAAGATAAGTCGGAAATTAGTTAGAGTGTTTATGTCAGGCGCATTTTGGAATAATTGGTAATTACGGAAATCACTTTGTAATGGTTGATTGGTATTTCCACCATAACCATCTTTATTTAGTTTATAAGCACTTAACTTGTAGATAACACTATCCCAATACTTGTCTGTGAATCCTCCGCCTTCGCTGATTGGTTTGCCTTCAACATAATAATCTTCATAACGGATACCTAATTCTGGAGTATGTTCTTCCGAAATCTTCATCATCCATTGTGATTTGAATAAATCGTTTGAACTACTTCCTAGGATACCAGGAGATAAGACAAGGACATAATCAATACCATATTTCTTACATAATTTAGCAGATGTGCTTTCATTATGGATCAACATAGCACCTACAACCCCTATTTGGGTTGAATTTATAGTAGCATTATCAACCAAAGTTGTACAATTCCCAAGATTATTAATTTGGTAACCATAATCCCACCAGCTTAATACAACCGGTGGTTTTTCACCCAATTTGTAGGGGGCAATGTTTTCTCTTAGAAAATCAAATGTTTCCTGGTAATCATTAGCATTTCCAACAAAATTACCTTGTCGATCAAACAATGGCGTAACTAATTCATGATAGCGACCATATTGAAATTCAGCATACCGGGCGGACCAAATTGCATTTACCATTAGAAATATTGCAACAAAAACATATGCCACCGTGATGAGTTCCTTACCTATTTGTTGAGCAGTACGACGTTTCCTTCTAGTAATTGTAAAGCGTTCCTGATTAATAAGCGCAAAAGGACGTAAAACTTCATCAAGTGTATATCCTGCAACTACCGCAGCAGCTGGGGCAAATATTAATGAGAGACGGGCCATTGAGCCACCAAAATAGGTGCTTGTTAACCCCATCATTAAAAGGAAAAGAGTTTTTTCATTGGGTTTTTTAACTGTGAAATAAAATCCTAATGGTAAGAGAAAGATCATAAGATAAACATTTGTAAATAAGCCAGCCCAAGCTGTAGGGGTATTTTCTGCAACAGATTCAATTAAAGGAAGTGAACCTGCTAACGGTGGGAAAATTGTTCGTAAGAATTTCTTTGCAATAGGATTAATAACACTTAAGGAATAAAGAACTATTACCCCAACAATTGCAGCACCAATTAATGAAAAAATTGTTATCCGAGTCATTCGTTTTAATTTTTCAGCTTCGATTGATTTTTGAAGTTCACGATAGACTGATATGAAAATCATGACAACAATAAGGGATAATGGAATAATTTGTTCAGCAGAAGTTACAAATTCAAGATTATTGCGAGGTACTAATGCCCCCATGAGAACTCCAATAAGCAATGTTATTGAATAAGTCATCAATAGTCTTCGAGAGTACTTTCCGACTAAAATCATGACGAGAGTGTAAAGCGCTAAAATACCATACCCATATCTATAAGCACCCCATGTCATAGATAAACCACCAAGGCATATTCCAGCAAATACTGAGCTGACTATATTATCCTCAGTAACTCCTTTAACGAAGAAATAAAAACATAAGAACATGAAGAATATACCAATACATTCATTGTCAAAGAAACCAACTATTGTTCTGCTCATAAAACCTGAAGCTGAAACAATGAAAAACGCAGCAAATAAACCAGTTCTTTTTGAATGTAATACCGAACCTAATTTATAAATTACTAAAACAGTTAATGTACCAAATATAGCAGGTACGAAATAACAACATGTTAACATGGTTGTATTAATACCCAAAAACATGGCAGCTTTATAAAGAGTAACAGCTGAAAAAGGCACTAATAAATACATACTTTTTCCAACATATCTACCATAAGGATACCAACTGCTCTGATCATACCAGTTAAAGAAATTTTCTAAACCATTTTCATTGAGATACAGAGCACATCGGTATTGAACCCATGGATCTAGACCTTTCAACAATAGTTCTGTTGTAAAATAAGGTAAGATACGTATGAGAAACGAACCGATGAGAATTAATGCTAAACTGATGTATAATAAGACATGCTCACGTTTTACTTGGGGTCGACTGAAGCGTGAATCTAAAGTCCTCCAGACTCGACTAAAGAAATTTTTAATTTGAGACACTTGTACCAACCTGTAAATGTTGTTAATTCTCTTCAATAATCAATTATTTACCTTATCGAAGGGATAAGTCTTTTTATTTTTTTCGAGAGTTTCTTTTTCTAATTGAGGACAAAGGTATTTTTAATAGTTTCTTTTGCTTTTTGATTAAATAAGAGCTTTACTGTCAATTGAAGAGAATTAACAAAGAAAATAATTAATAGCTAATACTCTTATTAGTGATATTGGGAAAAGAATATCCAAAAAAT
>JAYEJY010000200.1:0-2669 GCA_034660795.1 Promethearchaeati archaeon
TTTTTAATGTTTTCATTAATATGAATGTTAAGGTATGGATAAATAAAAAGAAAAAAACCCTTTTTCACAGGGTTTTAAATTGCAGTAAAAGATTCAACAGTTTTTTTATCTAATCGTTTAACAATTTCTACTAACAGATCAACGGTTTGCTGGATATCGTTAATATCTAAAATACTGTTATGGGAGTGGATATGCCGAGTGGAAATATTGATTGCTAAACTAGGGCAACCAATGCCAGTGAGATGGATAACACCTGCATCAGTTCCTCCTCGAGCAAGTATAGAAAGTTGAAAATCTACACCTGTTTCTTCTGCAATATCCATTACAAAATGCTTTAGTTTTGGATTAGGCAACATTGAAGAATCTGCAGTTAAAAGCGCTGGACCTTTAGACATCTCAGAAGGGGTTTTAGTTTTTGATACACCTGGAATATCCCCAGAGATATCAACATCAAGGGCAAAACCAACATCCGGTTTAATTAATTGAGCTGCTGTTCGAGCCCCACGAAGTCCAACTTCTTCTTGAACGGTTGCAACACCATAAATTTGATTTGGGTGCTCAATATTTTCTTCTTGTAATCGGCGGAGGACTTCTGCCATAACAAAAGCTCCAGCACGATCATCAAAGGCTTTTCCCATTGCTAGCGTAACTTCTTTTTCTTCTTCCTTGTCATTATTATTCTTTTTACGAATTTGTGTTCGTTTTAGAAGTTTGAAATAACTATCGGGCATTATAGGATCGCCTATTTTAATATTCAAGGCTTCTACTTCTTTCTTGTTCTTACAACCAATATCAATGAACATGTTTTCTTTTTTGACGACCTTTCCACGTTCATCTTTAGACAAGATATGCGGTGGTTTAGCAACAATTACACCGGTAAATTTTTCATTATCACGATTACGAATGATTACTTTTTGACTTAAGAGTGTTTGATCCCACCAGCCACCTAATTGATTGAAGGTGATAAAGCCATCTTTGGTTATTCCAGCAACTATGAACCCTATTTCATCAATATGGCCAGCAAGCATAATTTTTGGGCCTTTTGTCCCTTTTTTAAAGATTAACGACCCAGTTTTGTCATTCGTAACTTCATCAGCAAATTGACTAACATAGTCTTTAACCATCTTAGCAACTTCCGATTCAAATCCTGAAGGACCAAAAGCATTGGTCCATTTTTCAAATTGTTCTATATTAAGTTCCAATTTTTTCACCAATTTTTTATAAGCAAATACCTATGAATCTTAAAAGATGCATTAACTTTTTGCTCAATACATTCCAATAAGAAAAAAAATTGATTCATAAATTAAAGTATATTGATAAAGATGAATATTAAAAATTCGTTGAACATTAAGTGAAATGTGATAACAAATGTGGTTGATATGAAAATTCGTGAAGCAACAAAACATGATTTAGATGAGATTATCGATCTTTGGAAAAAAACCTCTTTATCGATTAAAGAAAAAGGACGGGATAAAAAAAGTAATTTACAAAACCAACTAAAACAACCCAATATGTGGTTATTACTTGCAGAGGAGAAAAGCAGTATTATTGGAGTTGTTCTCGTAACTCATGATACGAGAAAAGGCTGGATCAATAGATTAGCAGTTCAACCTGACAAACGCCGGCAAAAAATAGCCTCGAAATTGCTTGAAGAAGCAGAAAAAACATTGTTAGAAAATGGTATACAAATATTTGCTGCATTAATTGAGGACCAAAATAGTCCATCAAAAAAATTTTTCTTTTCAACCAATTACAAACAACATAAAGATATTAGTTATTTTCCAAAAAGACTGTCTGATGAAATATAAAAAAGAAAAAAAAAGTGAAAAAATTATACCTTAGGTTCGGGCAAAATCTTAACTTTTCGGGGTTCAGTTGCTAAGTTAACATTTGATTCAACGGATATTTTGTCTGTGAACAAAATTTCTCCAGATACTCTTACATTTTCTTCCAAAAAAATCTCATTACCATAGATATTTCTAGCTCTACTCCGTTCTTCTAGGATAATTTCATTTCCGTAAATATTCTCAACAACAGATCTTTCGGAAATAAGAACCTTATCTGCTTGAATCGTTCCATAGACTTTGCCACGCCGCCCTATTTCAAAAAATGTTGCTTTAAATAAAGTGCCTTTTGCTCTTCCCCCTACTTTTATTGCTTGTGCTTGTAAGAGATTCTCTACAGAAACTGTTCCACCAACATCGATATTTCCATCCAAGATGATATCAGATTCACTTTCCAAGGAACCACCTATTCTTATTTTAATTCCTTCAGCTATTCCCTCGAAAACAATTCGTCCCCCTACATCAATGGAATCAAATGTAATCTTGGATTCAACTAGTAATGATCCTCCAACAGAGAGTTTGCCAACATTTGCTTCGCCTTCTATATTTATGCTACCGCCAACATCAATATCTTCAATAGTTACTATTCCTTCTGAAATAAAACTACCACCGACATTTATTTTGCCAAATTTGCCATCTTTAACAGTTAATTTCCCACCAATATCTATGGTTTCAATTTCTGTTTTTCCTTCAAAAGTGGCTTTCCCACCGACACTTACTTTGCCAATATTGCTTTCTCCTTCAACAGTAAGAGATGCTCCTGCATCAATTATATCGCTTGCTAATGCACCTTCAATATAGACTGTGCTTCCAGCTTTTATTCTT
>JAYEJY010000201.1:0-13613 GCA_034660795.1 Promethearchaeati archaeon
TCCAAATTTGCATTATCAGGTACTTCTAGAGAAGTATAAATAATATTTTTCTCTTGAATATTAAAAACATAATAATCTGCTAAGTCCCCAAAACTAACTAGCTTACCAACAAATCTAGAATTTGTTAAAGGAATTATTAAATATGCATCTTCAGGATTATTTCCGGCATCAGTATTTGAATTCGCATCATTTTGAATTGTTGAAATTATTGTAAGATTATAAGGGATTATTATTTTTGAACTTGTTTCTTCAACCAAAGCCAAATGAATTATAAAAATGCCTTCTTGGGAAAACGAATAGATAATAGATTCATTGAAACCGATAATTCTGTTTGATTCAGCAAGAAGATTATTTTCAACATCATATAACGATAAATCAATATTCGTCGTATTAGTAGATTCCATAAAAATATCAAGAATTTCTCCTTTTTGTATTGATATAGAATAAAAATCATTAGTATCACTATTTTTTACTAATGTTCCAGAACTATTTCCATTTTGAATACTTAAGGGGTCGTTAAAGACATTTCCAGCGTCATTATTTGTATTAAAATCATTTTGCGATAAAATTTCGAGATATAGGGAATAATTCCCAAAATTATCAGAAACAGCTGTTTCAATTTTAGCGTAAAAATTTCCCCCATTTTGCGTGGACCTAATAATATTTTCACTTAAACCAGCATCTTTTAGATCGCTATCAAGTACAACAACTTCAGGTGATAATAAATACATATCAAAATTCATTGACAGGTTATAGGATTGTATAGTGATGTTGATAATCTGTCCTTTTCTTACATAAAACGTATAAAAATCAATATCAGCATCATCATGTAAACTTGCATTATAAAAACCAGGTATTATTTCTGTTGCATTATAATAAAAATCTCCTGCATCTCCACCCGTTCCCGCATCATCATCTGTAGAGATTATCCAAGTGTTGCTAGTAGGGAGTGATTCTTTTGTGTTTACTTCATTATAGGTTTTATATTGTGTAGCAAATATATTGAGTGTTAAAATACTAAAAAGGATATAGAAAAGTATGAATTGTTTGATATTTGGGGTTCTTAGCTTCACGTTTATTCGCCTATATTTGCCACAGATTTATACATTTCTTCGCTTGACAAATCCCCTTTTATAGTTTTATTATAGTTAATACATTATATTTAGATTACACTA
The DNA here is from genome assembly GCA_034660795.1 of Promethearchaeati archaeon. Classification (GTDB taxonomy): domain Archaea; phylum Asgardarchaeota; class Heimdallarchaeia; order JABLTI01; family JABLTI01; genus JAYEJY01. The sequence goes on from JAYEJY010000201.1 coordinate 1,176, forward strand.
ATTAAATTTTTATGTATCAACTTAAAAAATTGTTTTATTAGCCAATCAAAACACTTTAATTTAAAGGGTGTTTAGAATATGATTAATAAATAAAAGAGTGAAAAAAAAATGTCAACAAGACCTAAAGATGCAAACTCAATTAAAAAAGGAAGCTATATAATTGTCGATGATGAACCCTGTGAAGTGTTAAGTTTAAGTCATTCTAAAACAGGTAAACACGGTCATGCAAAAATTCGTATGCAAGTGGTAGGCCTTTTTGATAAGAAAAAAAGATCACCAGTTATGCCTTCAACAGCGAAAGTTCAAGTACCAATAATTGATAAACGAAATGCTCAAGTAATTACTAAGCAAGGTGATGAATTGTCAGTTATGGATAAAGAAACCTATGAAACTCTAACAATTCCAGCACCAAGAGATGAAGAAATGAATCAAAAATTAGATGAAATTATCAATTCTGGCAAAACTGCTGAAGTAGAATATTGGTCAGTACTGAATCGCTATTTAATTAATAGAGTTCGGGAGATTGAACTCTAAGGAAACAAAATAGATATGCTTGTGAGTACAAAATTCAAGCATTCCTCTTTTTATATGTGCTACTCGATCATATTTATTGTAACTTTTTTGACATTTTCAATCTCTTTAATAGTATTTATGATTTCTTCTTGCTTTTTCTTAAAGGCCGATTCCAAAATTATTCCATCCCAAAAACAATCAGATTTGGTAACACATATTCCTGTGGAGTAAACAAATTCTGAAACAAGTTTGCTTAACTCAGCCAGTAATTTACCACTTGTTTCCGGAGTAAAATTTTTTAGAGCAACCTTAAGCCAATGTAAATTTTCCTCTTTTATAGGGAAAAACCGTAATGTATTACTTCTTTTTGTATAAACTGAGAGAAAAACAGAGCCCTTTTTTTCCAATTCTTTTCTTATTTCATCTGGAAGTAAAGAGGAAGTCGTTTCAGCAGTGAGATTTATTTTTGAACAAATAATTGGTTCCATTTTTATACCCTTATAAGAATTACTTTTCTTTTAACATAAATAAATATCGTTTCTGGTAAAAACTGAAAACAAAATCATTATAAAAAGGTAATTCTACTATTTATTAGAAAGCAATTATCATTCAATCGATTTACTAGTTGTTGATGTACTCGTGGCAATTCAAACTGTATGGATTATTGATAGTGAAAGTGGCATTTGTATATATGATTGGTATGCTATACATGATCCAAATATTATTAATGAGCAATTAATTTCAGGATTACTCATCGCTTTCAAAAATTTTTCAAGTGAAGCAGGTTTAGTAGAAATATCAGCAATTGAAGGGTTAACAAAAAAACTTGCCTATCAAACAAAAGGAAAATACATAATAGCTGCTATTTGTAATAGGCGTGATTATGAACCGTTAATAAATAAAACATTATTAAAAATAATCAACAAATTTACAACAAAATTCAAACAAGCTTTAGAGGATTTCTCAATGGATGTTTCTCAATTCCATGTATTTGATACTGAATTAGAGAAAGTTCTCGAAGGAAATACTGCACCAAGAAACTTTTTCTCAACATTTGGAGGCACCATGGCTTCCCTAGCTGTTCTTGCTGGTGTATTCATAGGGTTTTTATTTGGATTAAAGCCTCTGGCGGGTATTATAGGACAAGAAACAACGGATATTTTAACTTTTGTTATATTACTTTTAGGAATTTTTTTAGCAAATCTTCTTGGTGGTTATATTACTGGTGAAAGACGATTAAGTTTTATTTCCAGTGAAGCTGCTGTTTTACCTTTAATTGGTATTTTAATTTATATTAATCAAGGTAATTGGGGAGGGATTAGTAATAAATTGTTTTTCTCCCTTTTGTATTTAGTAATTTTCTCTGCAGTTGCTCTTTTAGGAGGACTTCTAGGAGGATTTTTAAAAGAACGACGGTATTTTGTCCCTATTGTTAAGGAACAAACAGAGCAACTAGAAGAAGAATAAATATTAAAAAACAAAAAGAAGGAGAAGGATTTTTTTTTCTCCTATTTATATCATTTTTTCTGCTGTTAGTAATTCAAGTTCTTCCAGAATTAATCCTATTTCAACAAGGCCATCTTGCCATAAAGTTCCAGAATCATAGGCATTAATTGTTTGAGTTAAGTTATTAATCGCACCTGACCAGAAAAATAAATAGTTTCTATAATAGTCCGCAGTTTCACTGTCAATTTCGGATAATATAATAGTCATTGTAGAATTAGCAGAAAATATACGGTCATAAGAGGTGCCAAAGTCTTGATTGGCATAGTTAGAAAAGCTTTGAATAACAAAGTCCGTCGCTATAATAAGATCACTTAAGGTAGTCCCATAAATTTGTGGTTGAAAATCTTGGGTGATAATTTGTTCAAAATTAGTTCCTATGCCATTGAAGAAATTGCCATAGGTGTCATTAGCTAATTTTGCTCGAAATGAATCAGTTTCAGCTTGGGCTTGACTAGCAATAGCTGCTGATTCTGTAGCATTATCTATTGCTTGTTGAGGTAGGATATCTGTTCCATAATCTAATTCTGATATATTGTAATTTACAGCATTAAATTTTAGAAACATGGTATCTAGATGGAATAACGAACTGGCAAAATAGTATTCTTGAGTTAATACTGATTCCATTAATTTCTTTAAGTCATTAAGAACTTCGGAATAGTTTTGTGTAATTTTTATTGAAAATGCTTCTCCAAGTTCAGATGAAACTGTATAATTTTCTAAACTTATTAGATCTACATATTCTGTAGCATTTTTAAAAGCATAAGCGGCCTCATAAAAACGATAATTCCTTATGTATTCGTTACCAACAATTGTATAATATGATGTCCATAGAATATTTTTAGTTGGTTCTAATGAAGTTTTTCCAAAATTGATGAAATCATCGAACCCTATTAATTGTTCTTGAAATGTTCCTAAATAGCTTTTTATTTCCACTATTATATCAGCAATTTTTGGATTTATTTTGTCAAGTTTTATTTTATTTAATTGTTCTTCAATATTAATAAACGACTGATTCAAATCTGCTCCTTGATATTGATCTTGTATGGTATTTAATGCCTCTTGTGCTAATTCTATATTGTCAATAGCTGTTTGAACGGATTCTTTTAAATTCGTGATATTTTTTTGTTTATTATGGAATCCAGTAGTAGTTGTTTTTTGGAATGTAGTTCCTTCTGAACCGCCGAATGTAATCATATCTTCTGTGGCATTATTAAGACTTCCAACAATACCATTTATCCCAGAAAATAATGGTGAAATAATCCCAGTAAAAGCCAACATCGCCAAAGCGAGTTCATCACCAGCTTCTATTAATGGTCCATATTCACCCGAGAGCTGAGCTGCAATAGTTATCACCCCAATATTTCGTAAACCTTGATAATTATAATCCGACACATTAAACCAATAACTTGCATTTCGTAAGTAACCTTCTACTTCGTCTAATTCTTGGGTACTCAATGGTCCTTGATTCTGCTCAAATGTTCCAAAAGCATTGTAATATTCACTTGAACCAGCTAAGAATGCTGTACTTGCATTAATAATTCCATAAGTTGAGGAGTAAAAGACAGGGACAATTATTGCAAAAATAATCAAACCAATACTAAGTAAGGGGATTCCAATCCACTTACCCCACTTCTTTTTGGGGAGTGTGATAGTTTTGAGCAAAAACGTACTGAAAGTAACAACTAAAACCATTAATACAAACATTAAAAGTAAATCCACAAAGACTACCCAAGTTTGAATACTTGATAAATTAAATTGAAATTCAGGTAACAAAGATTGGAATACTTCAAAAGCATCTAATGCAAAATCCGTGCTAGAGTAAAGCGGAGTTAGTGGATTTAATAATTCCCACCCTAAAAATGGTGTAATAAATGGTAGTGTAAAGATTACTGCAAAAATAATTGCTGCACCAAATAAACCCTTTAAGAAATTCCTTGAGAGAAGTCCAGGTATCATAAAAGCTACAAGAATAAGTACCAATTCAATATAATACAGGTCTGGTCTACTGGTTCCAATGTTCCATAATGAAATTGAAAACAAAGTTTCTGTTAGAATTGCAACAAAAAGCCCAATTAGTAAACCGATTAAGAACAATGGTCTCTTCTTTTTGACCTTTTTTTCCATAGGTTCAAAGGTAGCTTCTTCTTCCAGTTCTTCAACTTCTTCAGATTCAACAGCTGCCTCCATAGGTTCCTCTATTTCTTCAATGGCCTCTTCGACATCCTCGATTGCTTCTTCAACTTCTTCCACGGAGTCTTCTACTTCTGTGATCGCTTCTTCTGCCTCTTCAACAGGTTCCTCAACTTCTTCAATTGCCTCTTCAGCTTCGTCTATAGCTTTTTCTGCTTTTTCAACGGGTTCTTCGGTTTCTGTTTTGCTTTCATCAAATGTAGCTGGGATAGGTATTTCGAGTCTTTCTTCTGTTGGTTTACTAATTATTTCTTCATCAGATTCTTCTTTAGTTGTTTTTTCGAGAGCTTCTTCTTCCACTACTTCTTTTTCATCTATATATTCTGTTGTGGGGGGTTCTTCGGAGTCTGCCATTATAAGCTCTTCAGATTCATCAGATTCTTCATCAAATTCCGTTTGTATTGTATCTTGTCCCAATTCATCTTCTTCATCTAAAATGAATTGACCAGTTCGTTGTATTTCTGTTTCTTGTTCGTCTTCTGAAACTAAATCGTCAATTTCTTCTTCAATTTCTTCAACTCCACCAACCTCCGGTGTTTCAGATTTAAGTTTCTCAGATTCTTCAATAATCTCATCAAATGGCTCTTCAGATAATGTTTCTTCGTGATCGCTACTTTCAAAAATTAAACTTTCTTCTTCAGTTTCTTTTTCGAAACTTGTAATTTCTTTCACAATGTCGGTATCAACTTTTTCCTCAATTTTTTTGCTTTTTTCTTCTTTTTCTTCAAGCTCTTCTAAATGAGTTAATTCCTCTTTTTCGGATTCATCATCTTCTTCATTTTCCACTATATAGGAATCGTCCTGAGATTCTAACTCTTGAGGAATTTCAGACTCATCTTTTTTTTCTTCAGTCAAAATTCTCAATCCTTTAAAATTTAGTTTAATTAAACACTTTTGATAATCTAATATGATAATAGTTATTTATTCTATAAAAAATTAACTGAAGAAAAATTAATTATCCTTGATAAATTGCTATGAATCCTTCTGCGTAAAGACAATTTTATATTGCTCAGTAATTTCCTTTTCAAATACCCGTGCCATTGGAAAATGCTGAATAATTGATGGTATTTTTTTATTTTTTTCTTCAATGAATGCGAAAATTGTAATTTTGCTATCTTTTTCAACCAAATTTCCTTGATTAATATAATGATAAGCTATTGTAATTTGATCACCGTTTTCCCATGCAGTAATAGCTGCAAGTTTAGTTGGATATCTTTTTTTAAAAAATTCAGCAATATCATCAAGAAATAATGGTGTAGTTGTTGCTTGATAGTTTTGAATTTCTTTCCTGAAAGGACCTTTAATGTTATTCCCAAATTTCTTCTTTAAATTACGAAAAAGTAACGGGATTTCATTCTTATTTTTAATTGATTTATTATCAGACATTTTCAAATGATATTTCAGCTTTTTACATTTTAAATTATTCTCATTAATCGTGGCTCTAGTGAACGATATGTTTATATGAACAAGTCGAAATAAAGTATTTCAAACCGAATTTTGAGGAAAAAAAATGAAAAATAAAAAACTCCTATCAATGATGTCTTTTATTGTAGTTTTCTTAATGATGAGTTCAACTTTGCAACTCAATCAAGGACTCCAAATTTCTGAAAATAGTACATCTATTGAAAATACAACTAACATGCAAACCAATTTTTCAACCAAAGATATAACACTACCTTCGGAACCTATACCAGACTGGGAAATCAATATCACTAATACAGACATGTTAGAAAATGTTACATTAACACTTAGTGACCTTATCGACTTCTTTAATAATGATACAATAGATGCTTATGAGGAATATGTAATACATCATGGCAATAATCAAACAGTAATTGGTTTTGATCTACTAAATCTCGTCCAAAAATTTGTTAACGGTTGGAATGCTGGTGGAATAGAAGTCTGTGCTGAAGATGGTTTTTGTAGAACTTTCAGTGCAGAAGAGCTTGTCTATAGTCTATATTCCTATGAACCTAATGTGAAGATTCTCTTAGCTTTTGCTGTAAATGGTAGTTATTTACCAAATACGGATTGGGCAGATGATGGTGCTTTACGAATGGTTGTTCCAAGTAATGATAAATATACATATTTTGGTAGCTACTGGGTTACTAATGTCACATTATTAGAAGTAAATGACCAATGGACTTGTGATTTTTATATAAATGGTCAATATAATACTTCTGTGACAGCATTAGCAAAAGAGGAATACAGTGATATTGTTTATCTAGAAAATGAATTAACATACCATGGCGAGCCACATCTATTTGGTGGGCCATCAATAGCTAGTATTTTAGATTTAATAGGAATAATTTCTGAAAACATAACTGAGTTTAAGGCTTCTGCTCCAGACGCAAATCAAACTATTCCCGTTTCAAGCCTTACCGATGCAGCCCTTGCAACTACAATTGATAGAAACTATTTAGGATTTAACGGAGGGCCATTTAGGCTAGTAGGACTAAATCTGAATATGTGGGATTGGCTAAAAAATGTTCATGCAATATACATAACCCTTAATACAACTACGACAACAACACCCACTGAAACAACGACACCAGTACCTGGATACCTAACATTAACGGGATTAGGTGTTTTATTAGCAATTCATGTTATTTCTAAAAAGAAGAGAAAATAAACTATACAAACAAATATTCCTAAAGATTCTTTTCTTTTTTATTTTATTTTTAATATAAGAGGGACTAACATATCTTCATAGATACAATTCCCATGTATTCCCAATCTACCACTTACTTTTGGATTGAGATTTTTATGCATTCCATGATCAGCAGTGATAATAAACAGGGTGTTTTCGGATGATTGCTGAATTAATTTATTTGTCATATTGTTTAGTTCTTGAACTTTATCAAGCCATTCCAAAGAATATGGTCCAAATTCATGACCTATATCATCAATTCCATGAAAATGGATAAAGGATACATCTTTCTGATCTGTACTAATTGATTCATTTGCAACAGCAAAAATCTCTTCATCAGTTAAACCATCCCCATTAATATCTAAGATCCAATGTTCTTCATCAGCAGAAATATCAATAAACCCTACATTTCCTTCAAAATATTCAGTGGACAAACCTTGAGCAGATGCTTTATCAAAGATGCTTGGTACTTTTAACTGATGGTCATTTCTACACATAATTCCTGTTGTGGCCGGCCAAAAACCACTTAAAATAGTGGCCGTTGCTACATTAGTAATAGGTGGAAATGCTGTAAGGGCTTTTTCATTGAATAATAAGTCATTCCCAAAATCAACTATTCCTAATTGAGATAAATTAGCCCAAAATCTCCAGCCAAAACCGTCGAGTAAAATAATCACTACTTTTTCTATTGTTTCCTCATCAAAACTATATGTTGAATTAGCATAATTCGAGGTAATTGGGATATCTAAGGCAGAGAAAATTGTAGGTGCGATATTAATTGTTCCATAAGTGATATCTAGGGCCATTCCAATTACATTCTTATATAAGATTTCACTTGTTTTAAGATAGAAGCCCATTTCATTTAATCCTAATTTTGACTCTTCAACCATTTTTTTGGTCAGTAAAAGATAATACTCATTAGTTGAAATAAAATATATAGTTTCATAGGAACTTATATTACATTTAGTTAAAATAGTATCAATATTCAATTCTTGTGAATTATTACTTATATCAAAAAATACACTCACTGTAATATTAGCTAGATTTTGTGATTCGTTAAAAACCATCACATAGGTATCCGGATAATTCCCCACATTATTTTTTATTATAATATATGTTATAGGAATACTTCCAATAATAACCACCATTGAGACTAATAAGACAATGAGAAGTCCCTTGTTATTTTTTAAATTCATTGAAATCTTATCTCTTATCGACTTGTTAAAACATACATAACGGGTTTTCTTTAAATGTTTATTCATGTTTTGATAAAACCTTTACATAGTAGCAACAGCTACTTTGGGTAAAACAAAAGTTGCTTTAACCGAAATATAGAAAAATCACGAAAACAGAAAACATTTTGTATAGTTGAAAAAATGGTGCTGTTCAATAAATGACTAAACAGAAAGTTTTTGGTTTACTTGTAAATGAGCAAAAAGTTCCATATTTACAAAAACCAAAAGAAAAGGAACATTGTTATTTGTGTGGATTTTCTCTTAAGGAAGAGGAGGATTGTATAGTAATTTTCGCCGATAAAGAATATTCTGATAAACGGAAAGTTCATGGCAAATGTTTACAAAATCACTTACGTTCTTTAGATGAAGATGTTACTATTGGTTTAATTAATGCAAAAACAGACGAATTAATAACCGAAAAACCTGTTTCTTAAAAAACTACTTTTTGTAGTCTATTTTTTTATAAAAAAGAGTAAATGCTTAAATTATTAGAAATACAATATATAGATAATCGGAGAGAATTAAAAACACACAGGTGGAGTTAACATTTGAGTCAAGATATTCAAATTACTACTAATCTCACTCCAAACATAATCATGCATATTTTTTCTTGTTTAGAAATCGAAGGTTCCTCTTATCATTCAAAATATGGTTTAAAAAATCGATTTACTTTATTAAAAGATGATTATGAAAAATGGGAAAAAATTGAGAAAAAATGTATTATGTTAAATTGTAGTGAGGAATTATTTGCTATTTTTTATCAAATCCCAAGTTATATTCCTAGTGATTCTATCGAAACCATCATAGATTGTTTTGAAATTCTAGAAGAATGTATTCAAACTAAAACAATAGAACCTTTAGTTGAAACCTATCCGGGGATCTTTGAGAATTTAGAAATTTATGCTCCTATTGAAGCTTATAATACCTATTTCCAGACATTACATACACATGAAGACATAATTATCGAGATTATTGATGATTATAAGCAATTATTAATAAAACTCTGGGATCGATTTTATCGTGAATATTGGGAAAACAATGCGAAACCACGTATAAATAAAAAAATAAAGGATTTAGAAGTGATTGTTAAACCTGTTAATATCATAAAAAGCTGGCAAAAGGTATTTGACATTCCTTTTCCCTATGAAGAATTTATTGTTTATCTGGTTGAACCAACATCGACAATTGCAACAAACCTAATAGCTGAAAAAATTGTTGTTGCTTTAGAGAAAGAAGAATTAGATTTTTATAAAATTCTTATTCATGAAATCGGGCGTAGTTTCTTACTCACAACTAATATGATGAAAAGTGAACCCTTAGAAAAAATCGCCATTTCAAACATGGATAAACTTTCACTCATTATTGATGCAGCAATAATATATTTGAAGCGTTCACTCTATAAAACATTTCATCTTCGGTCTGATGACCATGATCCCTATATGGTTCAAGGATTAGATGAAATTATTAATACATTTGAAGAAATTTGGGAAAATAATAAACAAAAAGATATCTATGAAGTTTTGGCAAAAACTTACAATAAATTATCCCCCATTGTTTAAAATGGTCTGTATTTAGTCAATAAATAAACTTAATTGATAAAAGAATAAACTTTATAGGGTTATTTTTAATGCCTCAGAAAAAATCAGTAGCTGAATATATTGATAAAGATCTAATTGTTGAATTAACAACAGCTATGGTTAAAATGGATAGCCAAAATCCACCAGGCTATTGTGAACATATAGCTAAATATCTCAAGGATAAATGCAACTCTTTAGGATTAAAAGCCGAAATAGTACCAATGGATAATAAACGTGCAAATGTTGTTGCTAGTTATGGAGAAGGTGAGAGAGATATTGTTCTTAGTGGCCATTTTGACACTGTTCCAGCTGGGGATCCTAAAAAATGGGAACTCCCACCATTGTCAGGGGAAATAAAAAACAACAAAATATATGGTCGGGGAAGTGCAGATATGAAAGGTGGTGTAGCTACGCTAATTGCTGCCATGGCTGGGTTAAAAAAAGCAAAAATAAAATTACCTTATCGAGTTCTTTTTCTCGGGACAGCGGATGAAGAGGTAGGAATGAAAGGAGCAAGTCATTTACAAAAAAAGGGATATATGGACTCAGCTTTATGCTTAATCATAACAGAAGCTACTGATCTTCAAGTAGCTATTGCAGAAAAGGGACCATATTGGATACGTATAAATGTTGAAGGAAAAGCAGCTCGTGGCAGCATGCCAGAACTAGGTATTAATGCTATTGAAGGCGCTTGTTATGGAATAAATCATCTCAAAAAAATTTTGCCTAGTATTTCCCATTCTCTAGTTGGACGATCAACAATCAATGTTGGTGGAATTAAAGGTGGAGTAAAAACAAATATAGTTCCAGAAAACTGCCAGGTGGAAATTGATATCCGATTAGTGCCAGGAGTGGATGTTGATAAATTTGATAAGGAAATTAAAACACTAATGGAAAATCTAAGCAAAGAGCATCCTTGTACCTTTTCTCATGAAGTTATTCATTCGATACCCCCTCTTGCAACTAATCCTTCTGAACCTCTTGTTCAGAATTTCCTAAAAAATACTCATTTAATATTAAATCGTAAATCTTTTCCAATTGGAGTTACCTATGGAACTGATGCTGCCAGTTTGATACCTCCACGTGATATTCCTCTGGTAATTTTTGGGGCAGGAAACCCAAATATTATTCATAAAACCAATGAATACATCGATATAACCGATTTAGTTAATGCTTCAAGAATTATTGCTGAAACAATTATAGACACCTATAGATAAGAGAGGTTCTTTTCACGAAATATTTTATTAGTATAAATATAATATAAAAATAGAATCCTTTATAGGTGAAAATTATGCGTGAAATAAAAACAAGTGATGAATGGGCTTTTTTCCTCTTTTTCATGGGTGGAATCCTACTTATATTAAATGCAATCGCTGGATTAGTGATAGGAATTTATGAAGGAGAAGATATCTTGATTTTAGGTGGTACTGGTTTCTTTGTTTTTGCAAATCAATTATGGGGAATCATAACAGGTGCTATCATTAATCTTGTAATTGGAATTTTAAGTTTCTTTGCAGGTTTAAAACTATTTGCAAAACCTTTCTGGAATATTATGACTAAAATAGATGTTGCTTTAACAAGTCTAATTCTTATGTTATTAGGTTTGGCAACCTTTACACTAGGAGGATTAATTATTTTTTCAGGAGGAGTTTTTGGATTTCTTTATCGTCTATCCGTAAAAGGAGCAAACAATCCAAAAGCTAAGTAATTCTTTTTTATTACCATTGATTTACTATTAATGAAAAAAACTGAAAAACTCTCTTAGGGTTCAAAAGATGGTTGAAAAAAATGATTCTATATCAAAACAATGGTTTGACGAAATTATCGCAAGTTTTGATGAGTCATTTGTGAAAAAACTGAATGCTATAATAACCCAACCTTCATCGCGTGACAAGGTATCTTTCACTATCAAAGAGCATCTAGCAACAACAAGAAATCAAAAAACATTGGATACTATCCCTGATTTCTTAGAATTTCTTCATCTAATTGCAAAATCCAACCCCCATAATGAAGAGTTATTTTTCACCTTTTTGGATAGTATATCTATAGCTGTCAAAAAATTTCATGTCCACCAAAATATTGCCTACTTAAACGAATTAATTGATTACTCTCTTATTCTTCTTGAAGAATATCAAAATAAAGAGGATTTTTTATTAGGAATTAATGATATTTGTATTGAAATTCTAGATATATTACAATATTATGATCTAATTACTATTTTTGAAAAATATTTAAAAAGATTATTGAAAAATGCTGTTACTAAAAAGAATTTCTTATTTCAGACATTAGCAATGGATGGTTTAATTTCTGCCATCCAAACATTTGGAAACAGTTGGAATTATTCTAAAACCAAAAGATATAGTAAATTACTTTATCAATTCTATGAGACTCATAAAAACAATCCATTAATATATGGATTGTACTTGAAAGGTTTATCTGAAGAAATCCATTATTATACAGAAATGAATGAATTCAATACTATGATTGAATCTCTTAATGGTCTAAAAACTCTTTATGAAACTATAGCTGATCGGAACTTGCAATTATCTGAAGATTATGCTAAAGGACTACGTTATGCAATAATCGGTTTTGGTGATAATGAAAAAACAAGTGATATGCTGGCTTTATTAGACGAATTAAAACAATTAGAAAAGAAATATACTAATTCTACAGTTATTAAATTTATAACAGTGCAAGCTTTTCAAGATGTATTAAATTCTCTTACACTAATGGAAAAGCCCGATATAGCTAAGCAATTAATGAATGA
>JAYEJY010000202.1:0-2646 GCA_034660795.1 Promethearchaeati archaeon
AAAACCTTTTTTTGTGATTAATAATAATCATTTACAAGAACTAATGGAGTAAGATGTATATGTCAGAAGAATTAGAAAATACAGTAGAAAAAATCAAAGATTGGCTTGAAGAACTTGATTTGAAATATTTTATTTCTGAAAAAGGAACAGAAATTATGCTGCCTTATAAAATTGAAGATAAAACATTTAATGTCAGAATTGTTATTGCAAAAGATTGGATCCAACTATTTTGTCAAATCTTACCAGCAAATGAAGTTCCCAGTAATTTAATTACATCAATATATGCTAATTTATTACTTGCTAATTTTAATATAAATGAAGTCACTTATTCAATTGATCCTGAAGGCAATATTTATTCAGAGAATGATTTGCCGGTAAATACTGATCTAATTACTTTTAAATCTGAATTAGGAGCAGTAGTTTTTGGATATCAATATTTCTTTGGGGAATTAGCACCTAAAATTGGTGGCGATGTTGAAGAGATATCCAAGAAAAAATTAGGAATTACATAAACTATCATGGTATCCTAAGAGTAAAAATTTCCTTAGTATACCATTCTATTTTTCCTTTTTAATTGTAATTTCGGCTCCAGTACGATTAATATTTGAATAATCTAATAACTGGAACTTCTTAACTGAAAAATTATTCTTAATTTCTGTCAAGATTTTTTTTGCATGTTTTTCAGAATTTGTCAATGCGTAAATTGTAGGACCAAACGAACTTATGCCACTACCATAAACAGTTTTGAGTCTGAAAAGGAACGTCATTATTTCCTTGTGAAGACCAGATTCATATTTTTCCATACCAAAACGATTAATTTCATTTTGCATTTCTGTTAACCCTTCACCAAATGTTTTGATATTGTCTTCTACAATAGCAGGAAGAATTTTCATAAGAATTAAACGACATATTTTTTCAACATCATCTTCAGGTACAGGACAACATTCTTGAAATAACGCTTGTTCTTTTTTACCGGAAGCACCTTTTTCATCTGTAGGTGTTATTAAAACAAAATGCCAATTTTTCGGTGGTAAATGTCTAAAAATAACTGGTGGAGGTGGAGCAGTTGAAATACTTGATGGAGCAAAGGTTTCTTTATCTTTTCCTTTACCAAAAGAATGACCGCCATCTAAAATTATACCACCGTTTTCAAAAGAAGCAACACCTATACCACTTGTCCCACCTCTATTCATTGCTTGAGCGATTTCTCTAGAATCAGTACTAATTTTATTAAACTTTGCCAAAATTTTTCCCAAGGCAAGTAAAAATTGAGTGTGAGAACCAAGTCCAATATGAGCTGGTATACTTTTTTTAATTCTTAACGGAGGAATTTGAATGTCTTTTTGATAAAAATTTCCAAATTCTCTGATTGCTTGTTTAGTATTTTCATATAATTCTAAGGCATTCTTTTTTTGTTCTCTATTTGTATTTGATAAGATTTCCATCATCCAGCCAGGATTATTTAATGCAACTCCTAAACTTCCATTAATTCTCCCTAAAGAACCATTTAAGTCAATCAGACCGAAATGAAGACGACTTGGGGTTTTCACTAATATTTCCATGGGAACCACCAAAAACTGCTCTAAAATTTTTATGGTATAAAAAATAAATAAAGGTTAATATCAGTTACATATCACTGATATTAATTTTATCGTCTACGTTTTCTTTTTGGGCCTCTAAAAATACGAATAACACCTACTATAATTAGTACAACAATAATTATTGCTCCAACACCTGATAGTGCCATCCACCACCATCCTGCAAAACCAGAACGATTAGCATATAATCGATATGTACCTCCTTCATTTGGCAAGAAACTAGTAATGGCTAAAGAATATTCACCTGACTCACTTGGTGTGAATTTAAAAGTTAATTTCCGGACGCTATCTGGATCGTCTGTATCAAATGTTTCTGTATCACCAGCAGACCCACCTGATCCTGAAATCGCTAAAGTAAATACACCTGATGAAATTTTAATTTTAGTCCAAAAAACATATTCTTTATCTTTTTTAAGATCCATTGTAAAACTATCAATATCTCCTAAACCATTATTATAATCAAGTTCTCCTTTTTTATAGAGAAGCATTCGATAAGTTTTATCTTCATCAGATATTGTATATGGTGGATAATTCCCTGATGAAAAATATGCAGTGCTAAGAGTCATAAAAAAAGGGAGACATACAAATAGCACCAATGAAAATCCAGTCATTTTTGTTATTTTTGATTTTAACATTATACATCACTATACATGTGATAATATTATATTATTGGAGTTGAAAGTATTTAAATTTTTAATTGTAAAAAAACATAAGATAATGTTTTATTTCTTATGAAACATTTTTTAGGTACATATACAATTAATTGATTATGGCATCTTCGGTGATAAACTATGAAAGAAGATATAATGATTTACCACGTCAAGAAAGGTGAATTTGTCCCGGTTGCAAAACCACATTTTAATGATGGGGACTCTTATGTAATCGATCTTGGTGAGAAAATTTGGATATGGCTAGGAAAAGAAACCCAAGTAGATGAAAAATTCATTGCGGCAAAATCAGCTCAAGAATTAGATACTCAAAAACGAGGGCTTCCAGAAGTTGATTCTTGTTTTCAAGGCGAAGAAGAACAAGAATTACTAGACGCTTT
>JAYEJY010000203.1:0-2638 GCA_034660795.1 Promethearchaeati archaeon
TGTAATCTTTGATGAATAATATTACTGTCAACTTTCCTTATTTTTTGAGTCTTTTATAAAAAAAAGATAAAATAGATGAAGAAGCTATTCTTCCTCACCAATTTCTTCGCCTGAAGTTGTTATGCAACAATTACTGGGGTTTTCAGTATCAACATAACCATAAATCGGTTTTTCATATCGTAACATATCAATATAAGGCTGACAATTTTTTATATGAACGAAAAGAATCACTAATCTATACTCCATGTTTACGATTGGCTGAGGTGGTCGGATAGCATCTGGAATAAAAGCTATGATAAACCGAAATTCTTTTCGTTTATATTTTCCGCGACAATTAATTTCCCCTTGAATTTTCACTGTTTCTCCAAGATAATTCATATTAGTTAATTGCCATAGTCTTAAACCATACTCATCAATTTCATAATTGAATCTTGTTTTAGGCATAGATAGCATCGATCCTAATTTTATGTTCTACTATTAAATCAATAAAAGACTTTTTTATAAATTTTCTAATAATAGCATATTTTATAAGATTTCTCAATCACTCTATTTTTGTTCCATGACCAAAAGCGCCGTAATATTGGCATGTATCAGCAGCTGCTTTTGCGCCATTCTTTAAAGCTCTTTTTATTGGTTTTTCTAAGAGATAATCTGTAAGAAATTTTGCTGTAAATGCATCCCCGGCTCCTAATGTATCAATTACTTTTGTTGGAATTATTTTTTGGTGATACACTTTTTCCCCATCAAATAAATATGACCCTTTTTCACCTTGTGTTAGTAATACTAAATGTGGTCCTAAATCATAGATCCATCGAGATTTTTCTGTAATAGAAGTTGTAGTTTGTTCTTCTAGTGAAAGTATAGCAATATCGACAAATGGTGCGATTTTTTTGATGTAGTCATTTGTCCAGTCTGAAGAAAAATCAAATGAAAGAATATTAGATTCTTCATGAAGACGTTGAATACTATTTTCTAAACAACTATAGATACTTGAGTGTGTAAGATCATGTTTAGTAATAAAAGCATAATCAGTATCAGTTAAGGTTATCTTTCCACTTAATCCTCTTCTGACTTTTCCGAAAGTTCTATTACCATTCTTAAGAAAAATTTCCACATATGTTGTCTCTCCTTCAAACATATGACAATGGGAAGTATCCACCCCTTCAGCTTTTAATGACTTTAAAATAAGATTCCCATAAATGTCATTTCCCAACCATCCAACATAACTACCTTTAGCTCCATATCTATGAGCTAAAGTTGGTACATTTACGGCATTTCCCCCTGGAAACATTTTTCCTTTATTTACATATTTGTCAACGACATTATCACCAACGCCAACGATGCTTACCATTAATAATCAACCTTTCCCATGTATTTTCTCTTTGATTTGTCATGCTCTCTGAATTCTGCTAAATAATCAATTAATCGTCTTGTTGCAGCATCTACAACAATTGAAGATATAATACCTTTTACTATTGGCTTTATTTCTTCTGTAAGATAATCACGGGCATCATAAATTATTTGATTATCTGTATATTTTTTGCAAAATTTTACAACTCGTTCAGCTTCTGATCGAGAAGGATCTTCACCTACTAAAGTTATCACCGGCGTCTCACTAGTAAAGACTTCAAAAGGTCCATGGAAAAATTCAGCGCCAATAATAGGATGTGAGGGAAGCCATTGCATTTCTGTTAATGCGCATTTTGCAAGAATATAAGCCGTTCCATACATTGGGCCAGAACCTATAACATAGATATTAGATTTATCTTTCAAAAACTCTGCATCTTTCTTAACTTGTTCTTCTGATTGTTCAATCGTATCTGCTAATATCTTAGGTAAAACTTGTAACGAAGAAATTATATCCTTATGAAAATTCCATTTTGGATCAATCTCACTTAGAAATGAACTTAGAAAAGCTAATGCCAGAATAAACCTAGAATAATCACCACTTTTTGTTTCACCAAATAACAATGTATATTGTACTTTCTTTGCTAAGGGTAAATCTGGTAGTCGTGTTATTGCAAGTGTTGTGCAGGGTTTATCTTTTAAGAATTCTGCAGCTTCTATTGTTTCTTTTGTAGTTCCAGAATAAGAACCTAATATTACTAAGGTTTTATCATCTAAGGCATTGGTATTTTGATTTATGAATTCTGCTGGAAAATAATTCCTAATTTCTAGTTTAGTTACAATTTTTTGAATCCAATATTCAAAATTTAGCATTATTCTATTAGGCGCTCCACATCCTACAAAAAATAGTCGGTTAAAATTTCTCTTGCTAAGTTCTTTACCAAGTTTTTCTGCTTGTGGAATGAGTTCTATGGCATTTTGCAAAGATTGAATAAACGAATCTCTATTAAATGGTTCCATTTGAAGTGGCATTCTCCCATCTTATTTTATAATAAGATATTAATCAAATGACATATGTGAAAGTATTAATTTCTATCGCTTTTTTTTATTAGTTAATAAATAATCTTTCCTATTTTTTTCAAACTTATAAATTATTAATCGTTATAAGGGAATATATCGCTTTTATTATATATCGGAAGGCTTTAATATTTTTAGATTTATTATTAAGCTTATATTTATTGCTGCAGCCGCTGTGGAATGCTATTGCTATTTTACCGCTTTTTGAATCGAC
>JAYEJY010000204.1:0-2632 GCA_034660795.1 Promethearchaeati archaeon
CCACGAAGGAGACGATTTATACCGTATTTTGATTTACCATTTTTTCTGTGATTATGTGTGACTTCGAGTTCACGTATTGTATTACCTTTTTTGGCCAAAATTGCTGGTAAATAACGATGATCTTCAGCAAATAACTCTATATCAATTAGTGCCTTTTTTCTATATGCCCTCATGGTACATCCAGAATCATGAATTGCTATTTTGTTAAATTTACGATTAAGAAAATTATTTATTCTCGAAGGTACTTTTTTCATAATTGAATCATTTCTTTCTTTCCGCCAACCACAAATTACATCGTAACCTTTACCTAATTCTTGTAAAAGTCTTGGAATATCTTTTGGATCATTTTGTTGATCTCCATCCATTGTAATTATTTTGTCTCCTCGTGTATTATGAAGACCTGCTAATAATGCAAATGTTTGCCCATAATTTTTTTGTAATTCAATAATGCGTAAGGTACCAACTGTAATTCCATTATTTTGTAATCTTTTTAGATTTCTTAATGTGTTATCTTTTGAACCGTCATCAACAAAAATGACTTCATATGGCATTGATATTTCTTGCATTATTTTATTAATTGCTGTATAAAGAGGTACAACATTTTTTTCTTCATTAAAAACAGGTATGACTATGGATATCATTTTTTTACCAGCGCACCAATTACCAATACTAATGTAGTCAATACTTCCACACAACTATACTCGCAAGTTTACTTTAAAAAGAGCTAATAGTTTTAATCAGGTAATTTTTTCTCCCAAAATTCTTTAGGTGATAAATCTTTTTTCCCGCCACCTTTAAGATTATAGGGACAGACTGTAATACAAGTTGAGCACTCGCCTCCATTTTCTATCCAAAATTCATAACATTTCTCATGATCAACAGCCCAACGAAATATTCCTTTGTTATTAGATTTCGATAAAATATCAAAAGAAGGTTCTTTGGCAAAAGAAATAGCGTCTACTTCACATGCTTCAGCACATTTTCGACATTTTCTACAATAATCGGTTACACCAAAATCAATTGGTTCATCAAAAATTAAAGGCATATTGGTAAAAACTTTACATAATCTAACGCGGGGACCATATTTGTTAGTAATTAATAAACCATTTCTACCTAATTGACCAAATCCGGCATCAATTGCCATAGGAATCGATAAACCAATATCATTACCAGCTGGAATAGCTTTGTACCCAAGATAACGAATGAATTCAGCTAATGTAGAAGCAACAATCGCCATTGCGCTATATCCTAAACCATTTGCTGACCCATGAATAAATGTAGGAGAGGTACCAAAAGCTTCAGCATCCATTTCAATACCTAAAATAATTACATTTTCTATCCATTCAGGTAATTTTATCGGTTTCCCCTTTCGATCATGAGAAAAAATCCATCGCTCATCTAATTCTGTTATTCCAACAAGAGAAGCACCAAAACTTTTAGCAACAATTTTTAGCTTTTTAGTAACCTCTTCAATATTCTCTTTAGAAATTTCAAATTTACCCAAGGGAGAGATTTCCATAGTATTTCTTGTTTCACCTAATTTCTTCCAAGAAAAAGCATCAATAAAATAATCATGGACTGTCCAAGAGGCTAATGCCCAAGCATGCTCAAAATGTGAATAACCACTTTTTTTCTCTTTGATTATTTCAGGGGAACGAGAATACATGCTTTTTTGATAAGTTGAAAGTGTTTTATCCCATTGTATTCTAGCAAAAATATTATTTTTTTCATTAAATCTTTTATAAGACTCTTGAATAGTATAATCTGGAGAAACAGTTTTTCTCCTATTGCCTTTCTTCTTTTGTTCATTTGTGTTTTTTTTCGGCATTGGTTTTTACCTTTAATTAATATGCAATAGAAAGTGATGTACTAATATTGAAGTTTTTGAACTTTTAAAACTAAGTATAAAAAAAGATATTAATATTTAAAGTTAAAAATAGCAAAAATTGATGTTTTTTGCGAAAACAAGAAAAAAATTGATAAAGAAGTTTTCTTGAAATAAAAAACAATTACCATCTATTATATCAATTGAGTCTGATTATCATGCAAAAAGTAGCAATCGTAACTGATGGAAGTGCTGATCTCCCCAAAGATCTTGTTATGAAATATGACATCCAAATAGCCCCGTTCAAGGTTATTGTGGATGGTGAAATTTATAAAATGCAAGGAAATTATGGGGATTTAACCCCGCAAGAATTTTATAACAAATTAAAAAATTCAAAAGAATATCCAACAACTGCAATTCCTTCTCCAAAAGATTTTGATCAAGCTTTCAAAAAAGGTTTACAAATTGCAGAATCTGTTCTTGCAATTGTTATTTCTGAGGAATTATCTGGTACCTACCAGTGTGCCTTAAAAGTCGCTGAGCAATTTGAAAATGAAGATATAACTATATTAGATTCTCGAGTCGCAACTTCTACACTAGGAGTATTGGTAGTGGAAGCAGCCAAAAAAGCTCAACAAGATGCATCAAAAGAGGAAATAATAGATCATCTAGAAAAACTTATACCAAAAGCACAATTAGTTAGTGTGAATGATAATGTTGATGCTGTTTATCGAAGTGGTAGAGTTGGTTGGGTTAAGAAATTCCTTGTAGACACCTTTAATGTAAAACCCATTATCCATTTTAATG
>JAYEJY010000205.1:0-2616 GCA_034660795.1 Promethearchaeati archaeon
AGAGTTAAGTAATAATCATTATCTTTTATTAATTGCAATTCCGAAGCGGAACATGCGGTATAGTCAAAAATAATAGGTAAAGGGTAGAGTAAGTCATGAGCACTATTACCAATATACTCATTTAGTGACCCATTTAGAATGGGAGGACCATTTAATTCCTCGCGTATACTAAATAACAATGTCTCTCGAATCGTTGGTGTAATTCCAATAAGAAAACCTTTACTTATGATCGTTTTTGTGAGAGAAAAATGGATAGCGAAACGGTTAGAATAATAATTTTCTACAGTAGAACCATTTGTTAATGTATTTATTTTTAAGTCCAAAAAATCAACTGTACCGGTATAAACATTTTGTGAACTTGTTGTTGTATGACTGGTCATATTCAGGCTAGAATTTTCTGGTAAAATTGATTTTGATGATGATGATACTTCTGTATAAGTTGGTGTTATCAAACCATTTGGCTGACAAAGAAACGATTCTGCAGTATTTTTTTGAATAGAATTAGTAGGAATAGGAAAATCTGGATACTTATTGATTTGAATTGTTTCTTTAGGTTCGTTAGTTAATGTTTTTTCCGGGCTCTTATCCAATGGGGAAAAAGTCATAATTGAATTAGGGGGGATAATTAAAACGGAGAAACTTAACAGTATAATCAACAAAGCTTTTTTCTTCATGAGCTTCCCTCAAAATTGATATTTTGTAATCTCACATCTCCTCTTCTTGATTTTCTTTTAAAAGCTCTAAATTTTGTTATTCTACTGGAAAAATAGAGGTAAATAGTGGCTATTCTTTTGGAAAAATCCCTGTAACCTTTGTACTAATTGTTTTGTTGTTTTACAAGGGATTACTTTTGGAAAAATTGCTAATTTTCTAATTCTGTTGTCAAGAATAATCCATGCTCCTAAATCATTTTTTGAACGGATCATTCTCCCTAAACATTGTCGTATGGCAACACTTGTCTGTAAATAAAATAAGTAATCTTTTGCGCGTTCTTCTCCCCAGAGCTGTGTGTACTTTTTTGTTAATTGTTGTTTCGCTTTTGTAGGAGGTGGATAAGGTAAACCTGCAACAATCACACCCATAATTAATGATTGATTATTCCGGACAATTTCTATTCCTTCAGAGATTTTCCCTCGAGCAGGAGCGATTATTACTTCTTTCTTTTTTGTTGCCTTTAATGTTGATAAGAGTTTAGAGATGTCTTGATTAGGTTTCTCATAATAATTTGTATGTAATAAATTTGCATAAATTGCAGCTATTTCATAATTTGGGGTAAAAACAAGCACATGACCAGGAATGTTTTCGATTATGTTCTTAATCACTTCTCCATAATACTTGTATCTTTCTTTGGTCCGTAAAGAATAACTTGATGTTAATTTAGGATCAAGCGTGGTTAATATTATTCTATGTTTCTTCAAAAATTCTGATTGAATTGATATTCTCTCAGCATCTGGTACTCCTAAAAAAAGAGCGAAATCTGGGAGAGGACGAAATGTTCCTGATAAAAGAATTATTTGTTTTGCAGATTTAATATGTGAGAGAATTTGTTCAGGATTTTTGAGATAAAGTTCCAGTTTTTTTCCTGCTGCTAGATAGCAATTTGATGTGTGTTGAAGAAAATCTACAATTTCTAAAGCGGAACTTGTAGAATAATATCCTTGATCTATTGTTTTTTGAAGATAGGCTTTTCCTTTTTCTTCTAGATCCCTTAGCTTTTCAACGTCAGGATGATATGTCTGTAATTGCTTTACTTTCCGTAATTTCAAAAGTTCAGTGATAATTGGGTGAGTACCAATTTCTTTTTGAGCTTTTTTTATAACTCGGAAAGAAAGATTTGCAATCGTACTTCTAGCGAGATTGTGTGCTTCATCAATCACAATTGTTGTGTTAGCAGGGTCAAAATTCATTTGCTCTCGTAAAAATTGGTGAAGTTTTGGTTGTATTAGAAATGGATAGGTGGTTATTATATAAGGACATGTTTTTAATGCTAATCTAAGTGATAGATACGGGCACCCTAATGAGTCAATTTTGTTATCAATCGTCCAGAGTATCTCAGAAAGACTTATGCCCTCTTTGATTTCTTTCTTTAACAGAGCACAAAAATTTGTGGCAAATCGTTCTTGTGCTTTCTTACTTTGCCTGATAAAATGATAATGCCTATAATAAGTACAATTAAATAACGCACAACCAATTTGTTGAAATGTCTTTCTATTTACTTCTGATAAGTATTTACACAAATGATTTTTTCCTACTAATGGAAGTAATGGAACAGAATCCTTATGTAATTCTTGTTGGTAATGATTTATCTTTCCTAATTCCCGATACCAAGCATCCATTTGACTTAACATTTTTGTAAAAATAAGTATTCTCTCAGAAGCATTAGCTTTGCATAATAAAGCAGATAAAATTGCTATAGTTTTCCCTGTTCCCGTTTCTGCATCTATCATTATTATTTTATTTTTGGGATTAGCAACAGCTCTGATTATGGGGAATTGTTCTTTACGATATTCTTGATAAGGGAAAATTTCTCCTAAACGTTCCCAAAATTCAGCATTAGAACTATCAACTATTTGATATGTTGAATCATTAAATATTGTCGCTTCCCTCAATGTACTC
>JAYEJY010000206.1:0-8382 GCA_034660795.1 Promethearchaeati archaeon
TAAGAACAAGCTTCAAAGAAAAAATATACACAGATGAAGAATTATTGCAAGCGATACGAAATAAAAAATGTACAGTTAATTATCAAAAACCGGTAAGTATTAAACCAAAACTACTAACCATAGCTAAAACAGAAAAACAAAAAGAACGTGAAATATCAGTTTTAAAACTTCATTCTCAAAAGAAAAAACCAATAATAGCAAAAAAAGAGAAGAATCAACCACATTTTTTTGATAAACCCTAAGAAAAGCTAGAAAAATATAATAAAATTACCTAAAAATACTTTATGGATTAAATTCACAATTTGCGAAAGCTTTTTAGGTTAAAATCCGAGAAAAGAAATATGCCATTAAAATTTAGCACCGATAGTCTAGTGGTAGGACTTATCCCTGCCTAGGATAGAGCCCGGGTTCAAATCCCGGTCGGTGCACCAGTTATGTTATTTGCAATTTTCTGCAAAAAAATTAGTCTTTTTATTTTCAATCTTATTTTTGTTCTTTGAATTTTTCTAAGGCTTTAGCTGCTGCTTGTTCAATTTTTTTAACCATTTTATCAAAAAAAGGTTTAAAATTTTCATTATAGTACTCAGCATTCCCCCATGGATTGAAATAAGCAATTAATCCTCCCGAGTTATCTAATATTCGATAAGTGGGTCTCTTACTAGGACCGGGTTTTGGATCTTTTTCTTTTTTGGGCAGTATAATCTTGAGTTCAAAATTATCTTTTGAACAAATTTCCTCAAAACTAGCAGGTATAGCATTTTGACGTGCATCTAATTGTACTTGCAAACGAGGTGGTTCAACCATTATTATCAAAAATAGATAGTCGCTTATTCTAAAAAAGTTATTTATCATTAATAACATTAAAAGATAAAATTTTTAGGAGAAAGAAAAAAATATTAACAAAAGCAAGATTTAAAAGGAAAAAAAAGAGGGACACAATAACAATAATTAGAATACTACAGGGCGCGTGGCTCAGCCAGGCAGAGCGGAGGACTCTTAAACAAATAAGTTTCTTCTGCTTTTTGTGGAAAAATCCTTAGGTCGGGGGTTCAATCACTAAAAACCGCGGTTTAAAGTGGAACTCATCCCCTCGCGCCTGCCATTTTAATTCTCGTAATTATTCCTCATTTCGATTTCGTTTATAATCCTTAGGCATTGAAAAATCAGGATAATAAATAGCATAATAATCTGTCTTTTTCTTTCTATAAGGTAAATCCGGTTCTTCTCTTGTCTTTTCAATTATTTCCTTCTCTTTTACTAATTTATCAAATTCTTTTTTTGAAATATCGAAGAGAGCTTTTTTCTCGGTAATTTTTCTCACTTTTTCAATAGATATGGTAATGTATAAATCATCCTTGAAAAACCTTCTAACCTCAATAATTGCGAATGGTTTTTTTTTATTTTGATAGTTTCACCTGGCAATTTTTCTATATTAAATATTCTTCCCAATTTTTTCTTATTTTTACTAACCGCAACCCTATTTATAATTTTCTCATATTTCATTAAATTAATACCTCTATTCCTTTCTTTATTCGTTTCTTCGTTTTTGTTTCTTGTAACTGCTAGGATTTGTAATATTATAAGTATAATTACTTCTACCTGTTCGTGGATTCATTTGAATTGTGCTTTCAAGAGTTTTTATTGTTTTTTCAATTTTTTCTTTTTCTTTAACTAATTCATCAAATTCCTTTTTGGTAATATCAAAAAGAACTTCCTGTTTAGTAACTTTTCGGACTTTTTTAATAGATAAAGGAATAAAAATATCTTTTTTAAGAAAGCGTTTAGATCTAATAATCGCGTATGTTTGGAATTTTTGGGCAATTACCTTTAATTTCTCAGTTTTTATTATTATCCCAAGCTCTCTCATATCTTTACTAAAAGCTTTCTTATTTAGAATAATCTCATATTTCATTTAGCCATCTCTTACAATAACTATATCTCTTTTTTAAAATATAAATTATATTATTTTATTTAATATAAAAAATGAAAAGGTGATAAATTTTCACCTTATTTTTTACTCCGCTTTGGGAACTTCACTTTCTTCTCTCACAAAAAAGGGTTGAGGAGGGAGAGAAACTCGTAAAATGACTAAAATAGGAAAGAGAATCCATGATAAATTCGCTAAAAGGACAACCCACCAATAGGGATTAGAATATTCAACAAATTCGGTAAAGAGAATAATGGTAACATTTGTTAACATAACGGACCCCCAGATGACACTCGGAATTTTTATCCAATTTTTACCGGTGATAAAAGCATACGTACCAACAGCATAAAAGGGACCGAAAAAGAGAACATCTATCCAAATTGTTGCACGCCACCAAGCAGGACGAGCTAACAAAGCAGGGTCGAAATTTTCACCAAACCAATGCCCCAAATCCACAATAAATTTTGGGGGCCAAATGGGATACGAAAAATTACTTGTATCAAGAATGATAATTTGTTCTAAATCAAACATATATGTTATGAAAATAAAATTAAAAATGAAAAAAACAATTATAATTATATCCATAACCTTCTGTGCCCTAGTCCTTTTTTTAAATGGAATAGTTTCACTCATAATCATCGCCTGTCATAATTAGTAACTATCTGGAAATAGCTGTATTCTTTTTGAAAAACACATGTACTTTTATAAAAGTTGTCTTTTCAAAAAACTAGTTAAAAAGGAATAATAACATTTGAATCTTCAAAATGCCTTATTTTCAAATTATGATTAAAAAAAAAGATAATTCAAGGATTAATGTGTTTCTTTTCAGCTCCATACATTTTTTTAGCTATATTCCCCATAATTTTGATTGCCATTTTTCTTGGAAGTAGTTTGGATAATAACCAACCGGAAATTTTATTTCCAAATCCAGGGATAATAAAAGGTTTATTCTTTTGCAAAGCTGCTATTCCTACTCTGGCAACTTTTTTCGGATTCATAGGAGGTGGCTGGAAAAAACTCTTTTTTGGCTTTGAACGCTGAAAATTTGGTGTATCTATGGGTCCAGCAATACAAGTAGTAACATGTATTCCTGAATTTTTCAATTCAAACCAAAGTGATTGAGCGAGATCGATATTGTATGCTTTTGTTGCTCCATAATGGCTATGAATGGGTGATCCTATTAAACCAGCCATTGAACCCATTAATAATATTCCTCCTTTTCCTCGTTCAATCATTTGCTTTCCAAAATAATGAATTAATTTCATAGGACCAATAATGTTTAAAGAAATTACTTGCATATGAATTTCGAGTGAAAATTCGTGGAATTGTCCAATTGGACTTAAAGCAGCATTATAAATCATTAGTCCTACTTTTTTTCCTTCACAAGCTTTTTTGATTTTAGGTAAAATATTATTTTGTGTTAAGTCAATCTCTAAAGGATAAGCGAGAATATTGTTTTTCTTTTCAAGTTCACAAGTTATTTTTTGAAGTTTTTCTTTTGAACGAGCAGCTAATATGAGATTCAATCCTCTTTCAGCTAGAACTCTTGCAAAAGCTGCCCCCAACCCTTCAGAAGCACCTGCAATAAAACCCCACATTCCAAATTGTTCCTTAAATTTTTTGGAAATAGTTGACATATTTTTTATTAGATAGAATAAAGAAATAAAAAGTTAATGGAAAAGAATGACTTAGATTCTTGAAAAAAATATAAAAGGTATTAATTGCACTTTTCTAATCACTTCAAAAAGAATAGGTTATAAAACAAAAATGACTAAAAAAACCGAAAAACAAATTGAATCACTTGAATCACGATATATTGTTCCTTCTCCTCCATCTGTAAAAACCAAAAAACGTGTTGCGGTATTTGGTACTTTTGACATTATTCATCCTGCTCATCTTCGCTTTCTTCTCGAAGCTCGTAAAGCAGCAGAATGCATAGATTGTAAATTGGTTGTGATAGTAGCTCGTGACAGCTCTATTGAAAGAATAAAAGGGCATAAACCTATCTTTGATGAGGAGGATCGCTTGCGCTTAATTAGAAGCTTGCGAATAGTTGATTATGCACAACTTGGTCATACAGGAACAGATTATTTCGAGGTGATTCTGGAAGTACAACCAGACAAAATTGTTTTGGGCTACGATCAACTCAAAAATGAAAAACCATTATTGAAATTTATCGAAGAACACGATTTAGAGATAGACCTATATCGTTTACCAAAATTTGAAAGTGGCGATATAAGCAGTTCTTCCGAAGTTCGCTCTAAAGTCTTAAAGTTGTGGGAAGAAAAAAATAAGAAGAATAGGATATAAATTCAATTATATCCTACTCTCTAATCTATATATCTTGAATCTCAATTGATTCAATAGTTTTAAAATCTCTTTTTTGTATTTTATCAAGTCTTTTTAATAACAGTTCTTGGTCTTTTTTAGATATAATGCACTCGCCATTTTCCACATGATCACAGATATTATCCAAGAGGTTTCGGTATTCATTTACTAGTTCATTATCTAAGATTGTCATTCCGTCAATACCTAATTCTTCGAGTTTAGAAATAATCTCATGGTGCTCTTCATTAATCCTCCCGATTACATACGCATCTCTGTCCAAAGGATTGTTGTATTCATAAAATTTATCGATTGCTTTAACTTCATCATCTACTTCTCGTGCGGTAATTCGTTTTTCTTTAATTGATTTTTGTAACATTAAGTAAGGTAAAGCTAATTCATATTCACCCAAATTGCTAAAATCACCTATCCGCCATAATTTCGGGGATCGAAATGTTGAACCTGTGCGTTCTAAGTAGAGGTCATGTAATACATCAATCATTGATTTTCCTAGGAGATCTTTTTGTTCTTCTATTTGGTCTGCGGTAACATCTATTAATGTATTATTGGTATATAAGAAAGAATCCAAATTTTCTGATAAACTTTGAACTAAAAAATCTATACTCGAAACAATAGGATACCAAATACTCGCTTGGGATATACCATGAGTTGCTACCATTAAGTTCCAATAAAAAGTTGATGCTTGGTCAGTTTTAATAGAATCCCAATAATGTTTCAAATTATCATTTAACAAGTCTTGATAACAACTAAAATGAGCGCCACCATTAACAATAATATGTAAAGCCATTTTTTGTTCTTTTTTAATATTATTCTTGAATAATTTCACATGGCCGCATTCTTTTTGTTTTATCAAATAATTCAAAGCAAAATACTGAACCAATGATTTCATAAAAACATCTAAGTATGTTTTAGGATAATGATAACGCATTTGTAGAGCTTTTGCATGATATTGATAATTGGAACCATCAATGGATTTTCCAATTTCATAGAGTTTTTTTCCTTCTAAAATAGAAATTGCTTGTAAAAGTTGAAATTGTTCTTTTGGTTGCAACCTGAAAATTTTAATTTCTGCAGCATCATTACGTAGGAGCGATGTAATATATTGTTTTGTTTTTTCTTTTGTAAGTAATTTCTCTACATTTTTCTCGTAATCTTTGCCCACAATGTTAATCATATGAGAAGAATGTATTAGATTATTAGCAAGAAGTTTAACCTCTTCCTCTTTATCAATTGAAATGACTCCAACAATTATATCTCGACCAATTTTACCAGTTGCTGTAACTCCAACAGAGAGATTACAATCTATGTTTTCACTCAAACCTTTCCCCTCCGTTTGAGTAATTAATTCATTTAAAATTAGCTATAATTTGTTTTCCTCCTTTAATAATTATTCCCAAAATGAAAATATTTTTTGTTAAAAAGCTTCTAAGGATTTATAAATCAACAGAAAGTTAACAAAATGACAATTATTTACTGTTATTTATTTCGCTCTGGTAATTTCTCTTCCAGGTTTTTCATTGCTTTTTTTAATTCATGTGATTGAATTGCATTAATTAATTCTGAACGACTGGACTGAACAAGTCGTCGACAAACATCTATTTTATGTCGAAGAGATCCAACTAACATTTTGGTATAATCAAATGTCATCAGCTCAGAATAAATATATTCCATATAATCAAATGCTCGTTGTGCGTTGGTAAAATTATCTTTTCTAAAGCAATCAAGCATATATCGTCTCATTTCTCCAATAACGTCACATAAGGCTAGTAAATAACTAATATCCGGCAACTCACATTCATCAATAGAAGGGATTTCATCATCTCGAATAATTGAGCTAGTTATTATTGCTTCTCCTACTTCTTGAGCAGCATCATCTACCCCTCTCCAACATTTTAATGATAATGTATTTTTGACTAACTTTCTCATTATTTCTAACTTTTTCTTAGCATTTTTTATTTTTTCATCTGCTTCCGAGAACTCTTGCCGATGAACGGATTTGATAGCTTCACTTGAGGTTCGGATTGTTTGTCTTTGAATTCTTAATAATTCATCACGTTTTTCATCTTCTATATCTAATTTATCTCGTATTGATTCTAATGATTTCTGAAATTTTTTTGTTTTCAAAAGTGTTCCATCCTTTAGAAACTTCTATATAGTTTGTTGCTTTTTATTGCTTTAAAAAATTGCTTACATAATTCCCCCATTTTTTATAAATAACTAAAAAAATTAAGTTGGTTGGAAAAAGAATGTCTTCTTTAGTAATATATGATTCTAAAACTGGAAATACTCAAAAAATTGCAGAAAAAATAGCTGAAGGATTAAATTGTAAAGCTTACCCATATCAAGAAATCCCTAGTATTCTTTTTTATGATTTACTTGTTTTTGGCGGTTGGTTGAAGAAAGGCTTTATTAGAACTAACTTTTATCAATTTATCAAAGATTTACTCAATAAGGAATTAGAGGGGAAAAAAGCAGCACTTTTTCTAACATGTACCTTTCCTACAAAAAAGGATAAAATAAGTGGTAACACCTATCTAGATCAAACATTTTCGGAATTAGAAAAACTACTTCAGAAAAAAAATTGTCAAGTTTACCCGAAGAAATTTCATGCAATTGGAGCAGCTAAACTTTTCAAATGGGGTAAAGGCTTCATTAAACGAGGTTATCCGACAACTGATAGTTTGGAAAAAGCAAGACAATATGGTATTACCTTGAAAAATGATTTCCTATAAGAAGAAAAACGAATACTTTAGGTTATCTCCACCATCTCCTACTTTGTTTAACCTTTTGTTTTATTAGCTGGTAATCAAAAGTTTCACTAATCAGTCTCACATTTTTATAGTAAATCGTCAGTTAAAATATTAGTGAGTGTGTATGGTGCATAAAAATCTCATTAAAAGAGTTAGGATTGAAACTATCCAAGCGAAAGTAAATCTTGATTTGGAAATTTGCCCTGAGTG
The DNA here is from genome assembly GCA_034660795.1 of Promethearchaeati archaeon. Taxonomy (GTDB): domain Archaea; phylum Asgardarchaeota; class Heimdallarchaeia; order JABLTI01; family JABLTI01; genus JAYEJY01. Next base: position 7,234 of record JAYEJY010000206.1, read on the forward strand.
TGGAGGGAGTCTGCATTTTTATCTAGATTGTCCATTTGGTGAAGGAAATATCATCAATCCAGAAATCTGTATGAAAAGATGTAATATCGCTTGTGAAGCATTGGTCTATTGTGAAAATTGTAATTTTGAAGAATTCATTGAATTATTTCCAGAATCTGGTATTCCCTTCAAACCCAAAGCCAGAGATTATGAAAAAATAGATTTAGAGTAAGCTAATCCTCCGGAAGGGGAGGGATAGCTAAATCTTCATCAAACTCTTCCTCATAATTTGGAATATATTTATCACCTGGTGGTAACAAATCAGGGTTTTTTGCTAAAATTCGCTCGATTTTTTGTGCAAAAATTACCAAGGTTATAGCTTGAGAAACATAAGATTCGCCTTCTAAAACTGCAAGAACTAGGGCATTTTTACCTGCACTTACTGCAACTACGTGAATATCACCTGTAACATTTATTTGGACATCTCGGACGCCTTCAAATTTCAATAGATCTGAAACGTATTCAGAGATATGAACAATACCTGATGCTGCAGCACTGAGAGCTTCTTTAAGATCTTCTGAGTCATCAGGTGAGAAAATACAAATAGGTATACCTGAACGTGATGCAACAACTATGGTGTGTACACCCGATGATTCTGCAAATTCTGATAATACTGTTTCAATATCTTCCATGCTTAACCCAAATTATTGAATGCTTTTTATGGTTATTTATTTTACTGTTTAAGTATTAGATTTTTTTGTTTTTATCTGATAAAATAAGCCATGAAATGAATTTTTTAATCCTCAATATAAGTAATCGCCTTTAAAGGGTTATTTGTTATAAGACCATCTATTCCCATTTTAATTAATCTCTTGATTCTTTTTTCATTATCCACAGTCCATACTCGAACTTTCAAGTTTGCTTTTTTAGCGCGCTTAAGAAAGTTTTTAGTACTTAATCTATAATGAGGATGTAGGGAATTTATTCCTAGATTTTGTTTTGTCTTTCGAATATAAAAAATAGGTTTCCAAAATAATAATGCTGAATCTACTTTCATTTGCGATTCCTTAAGATTTATCAAGGGTTGTTTATCAAAGCTCGAGATTATACAATTCTTTTGACAGTTATAATTATTGAGTAATTTCAATAATTCCTTAACTAATCCCTTTG
>JAYEJY010000206.1:8392-13349 GCA_034660795.1 Promethearchaeati archaeon
TCGACTAAATTTTTTCAAAACATCTTCTAATAAAGGGATTTTTTCTCCATTCCCAAAATCAAATTTTTGCAAGTCAGCATAAGTCATTTCAGCAACTTTTCCAAATCCATTAGAGGTTCGATCAATAGTTGCATCATGAATTACCACTATTTTTTCATCCTTGGTTTTATGAATATCCAATTCGATTCCATCAGCACCGTCTTCAACCGCTTTATGAAAAGCTCGCATAGTATTTTCTGGTTCTACAGCTGAGGCTCCACGATGCCCTAAGATAACACATTTAGTCATGATTTTTTCATCATTTACAGTGATTTAAGTTAATTTAGAATTAATTAGGTTTTCTAAACATAAACAATTTATATCATTAACTTTCTATTGTGTAAAAAGTGCAAAACCGGTGAAGTAATGAATGATCCAAGATGCCCTAATAGAAGTAATCCAAGAAGTAATTGAGGAACTTAATAAATTATTTACTGAAAAAAGCTTAAAAAGAGAACAATTAGATGGTTTTGGTGAAATATTTTATCAAGAATTTGACCGATATTTATCTGGTGGAGGAAAAAGAGTTAGACCATTTTTGGTAAAAACTGCTTTTGAAGCAGTAGGGGGCGATTATTCTGAAGGCAATCTAATGCGTGCAGCTCTTGCAATTGAATTACTTCATAATGGGTCTCTTTTACATGACGACGTTATTGATAAAGATGAAACTCGCCGAGGAAAGCCAGCATTTCATGTGTTATTTCGGAACTATTACCAAGAAAAGTTACCTGAAAAAAAAGAGAAAGCAAGCAATTTTGGTGAAGCAATATCAATTTTTGCTGGCGATCTCTGTTTTCCGTATGCAATTGAAAGCCTTGTTCAAAGCGGCTTTTCTAATGATCTGATAAGTAAATCATTACATGCTTTTGCTCAAGGTTTTAAACAAGTCATTGATGGTGTTATTTTAGAAACTGGTCACACTATGAAACCTACTATTTCAGAAGAAGAATACCTGAAAATTATCCATCTCAAAACAGGCGCATTGATACGAAAAGCTGTTGAAATTGGAGCAATATTGGGTAAAGGTACTAGATCACAAATTAACGCCCTAACAGAATATTGCAACCATTTAGGAAAAGCTTTTCAAATACAAGATGATATCTTAGGAATTTATGGAAATCCTGATAAATTGGGAAAACCAATTGGAGGAGATATTCGAGAAGCAAAACAAACGCTTCTGCGAATTTATAGTATGACTCATGGAACAAAAGAACAGAAAAAATTCATACAAAATATCATGGGAAAAGAGAATTTAACGACAAAAGAATTGGAGAAAATTCAACAAATATTCAAAGAAACTGGAGCACTTGAATATGCTATGAAAGCTATTGTAGAAACTTCTGAAAAAGCAAGAAAAGCCCTAGATAAGCCCTCGCCTGAATTGAAAGAAAAACCAAAACAATTATTGATAGAATTATCTCAATACCTTGAGAATCGACAAAAATAACTTTTATTTTTACTTTTTAATTAAGAAAGTTAATTATTAGTTAGCAGTTATTTATAAAAATAATATAACCTTCTTAGGTGAGGAAAATGCAAGTTTTAGTAATTGGTGGTAGTCGTTTTAGTGGTCCTGAAATTTTAACTAGATTAGTAGAAAAAGGTCATGATGTTATTGTTGCGAATAGAGGAAAAAGCGAAAAGGGAAAAATAGCAGCTAATATAAAAGATACAAAATTTAACTACCCTGAAGGAATCACAAAAGTCACAGTTGATCGACAGAAGAAAACAGAATTAATCAAACTTCTTTCCAAGCAATCATTTGAAGCAATAATTGATACTTGCGCCTATAAAGTACAAGATATTCAACCTATTTTAAATAATACACCTGAATCATTAGAGCATTATGTTTTCACAAGTACAGCAAGCGTCTATGATTTTGATAACATTCGTTTTTTTCCAATAAAAGAAACAGCTCCAATAGGTCCAATGTCTGCAGATTCTTCAGACGAATATAGCCGTAATAAACGAAGAATAGAAGCAGCCTTACAAAAAGCCTATGATGAAAATAATTTCCCTTTTACAATGATTCGCCCGACATACATTTATGGGCCTAATAATCCACTATATCGTGAAACATATTTTTTTGATCGTTTTATGGATAATAAATCACTATATATCCCTGGGACAGGTGAATTCTTAGTGGATTTTGTGTATGCAAAGGATGTTGCGTGGTTATTGACAGAACCACTAGAACAATCACAAGCAATTGGTGAAGTATTTAACGCAGCTGGTCAAGGTGGGATTACGCTAAATTCTTATGTAGAGCTTCTCGCAGAAATTACCAATAATGAAATCCCAATAATTCATTATGATCCAAACACTCTCCAAAAGAAGGAATTAGAATCTGCAAAAAAATTCGAAACTTTCCCCTATCAATATGATGCTCATCTAGTACTGAGTCGAACAAAAACAGAGAAGCTTTTAAATTATATACCAACCCCTCTTAAAAAAGGCTTATCTGAGACTTTTATCTGGTACACAAAAAATAAAGAGGAAAAATGGCAAGCAAAATATTCAATTGATGAAAAAATAGCCGATAAAATAAAAAATGTTAGAAAATAAATCAAAAGATTAATTTGAAATGCGATTTGCATTTTAAAACGAGAGAGAACTCATGACATTAAACGATAATTTAGAGGAACGAAAAAAAAGACTTATTGAACGATATAAGAAAAATGGTTATCTGGATTCTCCTAATGTAATTAGGGCCTTTAAGAAAGTTCCTCGAGAAGAATTCATAGGTAATAATCCCAAAAAATACGCTTATGCCGATCGTCCTTTACCCATTTTAGATAATCAAACTATTTCTGCACCTCATATGGTTGCTATGATGGTTAGTAAAAAATTGTTGGATTATCAAGTAGGTGATAAATGCTTAGAAGTAGGTGGCGGAAGTGGCTATCATGCCGCTGTTATTGCTGAAATAGTAGCTCCTTCTAATGTACCAAAAGAGAAATGGGGTCATGTTTATACAGTTGAGAGATTACCTTCCTTAGTGGCGTTTGCTAAAGGTAATTTAGAGAGTGCAGGTTATGATGAAAGAGTAACAGTTATCGAAGGTGATGGTTCTGAAGGTTATTCTGAAGAAGCTCCTTATGACAAAATAACTGTTGCTTGTGCTGCTCCCAAAATTCCTCCTCCACTTATCGAACAGTTAAAACCTACTGGAAAATTAGTAATACCTGTTGGAGGACGAAGCTTTATGCAAAATTTAGTTGTGTTAACAAAAGATAAGGAAGGCAAAACCCATAAAGAAAGCATTTCAGGAGTTGCTTTTGTTCCACTTGTAGGTAAGTATGGTTTCTAAAAAATACTTTTTTTATTTTTGGAAAAATTCCATTAAACTACTCTGGTTTTCATCCTCCGGAATAAATGATTCATTAATAACTTCGTCGAATAAAAGTAGTCGCTGTTTAACATAATCAGATAAAGAATATTTATTTGCTAATTCTTCAGCAATTGGATAATACTTTGTAATAGTCTTTTTATGAACAGTTAAAACTAATTTTCCACCAGATTTACATTTTTTACACTTGCCTGAGAGAGGTAAGCGACGATATTTTGTATTGCATTTGATACATCGAAATGTTTGAGCACCAAATGCTCTCATACATCCCAACATATCTGGGAAGAAATGACGGTTTATTACCCTTTCAGCTACGTCTTCTGGTTCTGTTGCTCGAACTATTTCTGCAACTTTTAATTGTGCCTTTAATTTGTCATTCATTTTTCCAAGTCTTGTATATGATGTTGCTGAAGGTCCAATACTTATATTACTTGTGGGATGTGTATATGCAAAATTTTCAAATTGTTCTTTTGTTTCTAAACGATTTTCAATTATATCAATTATTTGAGCCATTTTTTTTGGGTCGAGAAATTTATAGGATTGTGTATATAATTCCAAGGGGTATCTTGATGAACAGTCAACAGCATGGGATTCATCATCAACTTCTAATGGATTAATTGTTATCCCTAATGTCAGAGGGGCATCCATCGATCCACCTCGAGTTATTGGGAGATATTCCTTGGAAAAATCGAGAAATCCTTCTAACATGAGAATAACAGCATCTTCATCACCATCACAGTTTCTTCTTTTGGCAGCATGCCAATAAGGATGAGCAAGATTACCTTTTACAGAAGTAAAACCAATTATCCGTCCAGTTATACCTGATGATGTATGTGGTGCTAGACCAATAACATAATGTCCTATTAAATCGGTTATACGATTCACTTTATAAAAAGGTTCCATGCCATAAACACTTGTTAATAAATCATCAACATAACGAGAAACACGGACAAAAAATTCGCCATTTTGAATATTAAGAACAACATCTTGAATTTTGAGCTCTAACATTTGCTCCTCGTTTTCTAATGGTTCTCCTTGAATATCATAACTATAACCCATAGCCTTCAATTGCTCAATAGTTGCGTTTATCTCTTTAGGTGTAAAATGCATTAAGGGTATATCTGTTGAATCAAAGCGAATGGTGCCATCTTTATAAACATTTAAATCATGTCTCGCTCGGAGAAAACCTTTTTCTAATAACTCTGGTATTCGCTTTTTGTTCATTAATTTTTTAACGCCTTTTGTTCCTGAATGAATATTGGCACCTAATTGTTGTCGTACACGTTGTATGTCTTTTGAAACATCAATTAATCGTGTTGAATAATAAACCGCAGGTTGTCTACATGATTCACAAAAATCACTCTCCAGTTCTCTTCCACATATTCTACATGTTTTCAATAATTTAGTTCGAATATTACATTGTGGACATAATGGTAAATGGGTAATTTGATGACATTGAGGGCATTCTCTATGAACAACGGTAACTTCAATTTTATCATTTTTTCCACCTTCAACAACTAATCGTTTATTGCCTTTTCCTTTCATTTCTAAGGGGTACAGTGTGTGCAC
>JAYEJY010000207.1:0-2612 GCA_034660795.1 Promethearchaeati archaeon
AAAAGCAACATCAGCATTAATGACTACATTAAAAGAAAATCCAGATGTGGAAACTCGAGTTGCTGCTGCTAAAGCAATAGCAAAACTCGGAGATAAACAAGCAACCGAACTTTTGCTTAAGACATTTATCAAAGACCCTGATAAAAAAGTAAAAATCGCTATGCTTGAAGCTTTAGGAGAACTTTGTGATTCCTTAGCCTATAGAACATTAATAACTGCTATGAAGAAAGAGAAATATTTAGACGTCAGAATTGCCGCTGTAGAAGCTATTGGTAAGCTGAATAATAAAGAAGCTGCTATACATCTTCAAGAAGTTATTAGAAATGAGAAAAGTTCGAGAATAATTACCAAAGCCATACAATCACTTTATCTCTTGGGTGAACGTGAAGCCGCCCCCTTATTTAAGGAGTTACTGAAAGAATCAGATGATGAATCAGTAAGAACCGAAGCAATATATGGTTTAGGAAGAATTGGTGGTCGAAAAGCTGTCCAACCATTAATTGATGCCTTAGAAGGAGAGAAAAACGACCAAGTTAGAGCTGCAATTGCAAAAGCTTTAGGGCGAATTGGCAGTTCATCTACTGTTGATGTTTTACTTGATTTATTAAAAAAAGATAAAAATCCAACGGTTAGAAAAAATGCTGCTTGGGCTTTGCAAAAAATTTCCGATAAAAAAATACCAAATGTCCTACTAAGTCAATTAGAGAAGGAAAAATATGAAGCTGTAAAACAAGAAATAATAACCGCACTCAGGAAACATAAAGTGAAAAAAGCGGTTAATCCCATAATAGATATTCTCAATAAAAGCGATGATGATGAAGTCCGTCGTGCTGCAGTTATTGCTTTAGGAGAAATAAATGATAAAAAAGCAGTTGAACCACTTCTTAACCATCTTGAAAAAGATAAATCAATAGCTGTCCGAAAATACTCTGCTTGGGCATTATCCCAATTACGAAGTATAAATTCAAAAGAGCATATTGAAAAACTTCAGGAAAAAGAATCAAATGAGGAAGTAGAAAATATGATTCAATATGCTATCACACAAATTGAAGATGAAATAAAGAAACAAGAAGAAGAACGAAGAAAAGCAGAAGAACGGGCTCAAAAAGAAGAACTATATTATTTCTAAGGGAGTATATCTTACTCCTGAACTAATTTTTTTTGTTCAAACTCACCAATTATTTCTCCAAAGGATTTTCCAACAGTACAGGCATGAGCATAAGTTACACGATAATTCTTACTATTTCGAACATCTTGCAATTGCTCTGGGACTTTTAGAAAAAGGAAGCCTTTTCTTTGATATTTGAATTTAATCCCGAGAAGGGGTTGAAAACCTATGCGGTTAGCAAATTCAATTAATCCGTCAATTTGCTCAAAATTAATGTATAATGTTTCACGACGGATTGTTTTAATTTCAATAACAAAATAACGATTTCTTTTTTTAGAGCCAACAATTAAATCTGGCCTAGGGAGGGTTGTTCCACCACCCGATGCGGGGGAACGTAAAACCGCAAATCCCGCTTCCCAAAATTGATGTACAAGATCTCTTTCAGCGCGGATGCCTTTGGGACTCAAATTAATTCACTAATAATCATCTATGATATAATAAATTAAAAAGTTAAGGGAAAATGGAGGAATTTTCTAAAAAAGATGGAAAAAGGTTTCCCCTGATTTAATTCATTTATTCAATTACCATTTTTTTCCCTTTTTTTTCGTCTGCCCTTATTTTCTCGTTTTCGCTCTTTTTCAGCTTTATGTTCTTCTATTTTGTTGAAATAAATTGTATTAAATTGATGATTTTTTGTGAAAAATTGATTCATGAATAAATACGCAGCAATAATACTAGCAATAAAGGCCGATGAAAGTATCATTAAAAAGATTATAACTTGATAAACCGCAGCTTGGACAGGATTTACACCACCGATAATCATACCAGACATCAATCCAGGAATATTAACAACACCGAGTACCGCCATGCGATTTGTTGTTGGTATTAGACCTGCTCGAAATGAATCTTGAAGTGTTTTAGTAATTGCTTTTTGACTACTTGCACCTAAAGAAAGAGCTGCCAAGATTTTTCCCCTATTTTTTATGACGTCTGATTGTAATCGCTCGATTACAATACTCGTAATGGTCATAGTGTTGGAAATTACCATACTTCCCATTGGAACAATATATTCACCACTAATTTCTGGAATTATTCCTTCAAAAGAGGGAAAACGCATGAATATAATATAGGTCATTATCAAAAGACTACTCATGGTTATTGCTATTAATTCGATCCAGAATATTTTTGGATAGGGATATCTTCGAGCTATTGTAAAAGCTGCAAAAATGCACATGAATAAAAGAACGAGATATAATAACCAAATTTTATTAATTTCGAAGATAGCAACTAGTATAGCTCCCATTAGTAAGATTTGAATAAAACCTCTTAAGAAACTCCATAAAAACATTTTTTCTAAGTCTGTATTTTGCCAAAAAGATAAAGCAATAATAATTATTAAAAGTACTATTGATAAGCCAATTCGATAAAGTATATTCCAATCACTTATAGCATTCCAAATTTCTTGAAAATAATTAAACGCCATTTTTGTTATTCACCTCTTTCT
>JAYEJY010000208.1:0-2596 GCA_034660795.1 Promethearchaeati archaeon
CGTTGATAGATACAACCAACTTGCACCGGCTAAGACAATTGGGATAACCGTAGTACTAATAGCTAAAATGTAAAAAATTGCTGAAATAATTGCAGTCCATCTCTTTCCTAAAACAGTAGCAACTGTTGTAACATTATATTCCTTATCACCTTCAATATCTATGATTCCTTTAGCAATTTCTCTGCCAAAATTTAAAACGAAAGCAGAAAACCCTAGACATTCTGGAAAAATATTTAATTGGAAATCAAAAACAAGATCACCATATGTAAAACCGAACCATACACAAATTGAAACAGCAAAATTACCTAATAAGGAATATCGCTTCAAATAATTTGTATAGCTAAAAAGTAAAATTGCACTAATAATGCCTGTTACCAAAGAAACACCAAATACGCCATCTTGAGCAATTTTTTCATATAAATCGATACCAACACTCATCAAAATACCTATGACAACCAGAATAATACCCACCATTAATGCAATATTTGCTTTTATTTCACCAGCGGGAATAGACCTTTCTGGTTGATTTATATCGTCAATTTTCCTATCGAAATAATCATTGATGATCATTGCTGCAGCGCTTAAAGACCAAGCACCTATAAAAGCCATAATCATTGCTGGCCAATGACTAAAGGTATCTAAACCCTGATCTGCGATCATTCCAACAATAACACACATGGAGAGAAGAAAACAATTGAAAGGTCGCATTATTCGTATCCAAGGGTTCATATTTCTTCTTTTTAAGAAAATGAGTGCTTAATCAAAAAGGTTTCTACGAATATTCTTGATGACTATTATTGCTTAACTTCTGAGGACTCATAAAAAATAAGCTCTTGTAACTTATTTGTTTGAAGATTTAAAATTGGGACTCGACCTGGTGTTGGGTTAATATTTTTTGATATCATGAAATCTGTTTGAGATTGAAAGGTTCCCGAATTGATACATTGAACACCCCGATAATGAGTATGAGAGTTAATATGAATATGACCAGTATGAAAAACATCTGGAACTGTATTTATAACTAAATCATCTTTTTTACTTGGGATGATACTTGTCCGACGACCAAATGTTGGAGCTAAATGACGAAACCGAAGAGAATAAATCATTGGTCCATTAGGTTCATTCATATTAAGCCCTGGTGTTAATGAGGTAATATCTTCGAAAGAATTTCCATGATACATGAGAAAACGTTTTCCATGTAATTCGAAGGTTGCTGGATTTGAGAGGATACTAACATTTGGTAATTCATATAATTTTTTAGCATAGCTTTTACCTATTGCTGGTTGAGGTAAAGCTAAACGACAAGCGTCATGATTACCGGAGATAATAACAATATGAATCCAATCAGGTACTTTTGCTAATAGTTCCGCTGCATGATCATATTGACCATAAATATCTGGAATGATAAGGTCTTTTTTTTGACCAGGATAAACACCAATCCCGTCTACAAGATCACCACAAATTAGTAAATATTTTATTTGGCTAGCAATCTTCCGATGATAAGGAGAATCTGCTTTGCCATGAAGAAAATTAATCAATTCTAAGAAGGAGTCTTCGAGGAATTCTTGGCTGCCGATATGTAAATCACTTGTCATACAAACACTAACTGGCTCTTTTGAATTCATCTTAGTGGATACCATTGGGATATCAGGAAAAACAAAATCATCGATATAAAATCGGTTTTGATAAAATCTACCAAAGAATCCAGCAACTTGATCCTCTAACAATTTTCCAGCTTTAAGTAGCAATTCTTCTTTTTTAGAACTAATTGATGCTGATATTGAATCAGTTGGATCCTCTAATTCTAAAATTATCCCTCCATTCCTTAGAGTAGTTTTTTCTGTAACCATTGCTATTATTACTAATTGTTCCCGGTTTTTTTGTTTAATTCTATGTATATCCCTAATTTTCATTGCATTTCTTAAATCACCTCTTTTACGTAAAATACTTGATAACTGTTTATATCGACTATAGAAATATGTTTGGAAATCAGTTATTTCACCTTCAATTGCAGACTTTTTGGTTGTATCTTTAGTTACTCGTATATCGGATTTTACTTTTTTTCCAAGGGGTTCAAATTCGTAAGTAATTTCTTTTTCAGTACGAGGTTTGGTTTTAAATTTTGTCTCTTGGGTAGATTGATTAACTTTTAAATCAAGTGTTCCTGTTTCATTCATCTTACTATGATTTTTTCCCAGAGATTCAGTTTGCAATTTCTTTTCATCGGGTTTTCCTATTCTTGTTTCTAAATCATGAGAAGATTCTTTTTTAAGAGATGATAAAGCCTCTTCTAATAGCTCTGGTGTAATTACAATCTCATTCTCTAGAAGTTGTGCCAAGGATTTTACATCAATAGTATCTTCATTTAACTTCTGTAACATCTCAAAAGATTCTGGAGTAATTAGGCAATTTCTTTCAAATAATTCTTGAATTATCGTCCGTTTGTTGGTCATAAACTCACTTTACCAATAGATTGAGAGTATTTTGAGTGATTTGTTATTAATAGATAGGAAAAGTAACCAATCTTTGGAATATATCCTTTATTTGTCTTCTTAATACGAAAGTTATAAATCTAAGGTAAATTCCACCGAGTTAT
>JAYEJY010000209.1:0-2587 GCA_034660795.1 Promethearchaeati archaeon
TATATTCCTCTGGTAACATAAGGGCGGTATAAGGATGAATTGCTCCTCGAAAAATTGACATGGTACCAAAAGGAACAAGATGCATGTATTTCAGAATATTATCTTGTATAATTCGATCTTGATAATCCTTTTCTGTTAAAAGAAAGATCACTTGACATGATATTTTTTTAAACATTTTTTCTAAGCAAATGTCCAACAAAGGCATACAATATTTATAGGTTACCGCTGGGGGTGTGCGTTGTGTAAATTTGCCTTCAGCAGTTTTGCAGATATTATCTTTTATGGCAAAAGCAAGCTCTTCGGTCCATAAATTTTGTTGCTCAAAAAACTCTTTTGTTTGCCCAATTAGCTCTTCCTTATCCTCAAATTTGTTGTGTGGTAGATTTGAAAATTGTTTTTCCCATTCCTTTCGTTCTTTTTGTTTTGCTTTTTTAGTTATGATTTGTTTTTTACTATCTGGTCCTAAATAATCGTAGTATGCACCATCTAATATTAGTGATTTAACACGATGGCCATGATTCGCTGCTAAATATACAGAAATGTATGCACCAAGTGAACAACCTACAAAATGAGCTTTTGGAATATTTAATTCGTCCATTATATTAAGAATATCTTTTGTAAAAATCTCCAGAGTATACTCACTATCAGGTTTACTCGAATAACCATGCCCTCGTAAGTCAAAGGCCACGATTCGATATTTGTTCTCAAGATAAGGTATTATTCCATTCCAACAAGCTAATGTTCCCCCGCCATAATGTATGAGTATTATAGTATCAGCTGTTTCATTTTCAGCTGGTAAATCCAGATATCTAAAAGTTATATTATCAATAGTTAATTCTTGAGTTTGCACATTTCACCCTCATATCATGGTCCAGTTCCATAATGTAACTTTTTCTTATAAATAGTGAGGTTGAGGATATTTCCTATTATTTTTTTCTCGTTGTAAAAAAAATGAAAAAAAGAGCTGCTAAGATTCTGACCAAACAGCAATCCATTTCTGAAGTGTGAGTCTTTTCGATTCTTCACTACTTGGTGGATAAAAGTCGATATTAGACGCTTTTTTAATTATCTCTTCTTTTGCTGTACCAGCTTGTAATTCTTGGTTAACGACTTTTTTGATTTTTTTAATGTAATCTAGAAATTCTTTTACTTTTTCATTGTTAGAAACAGGGCCATGTCCGGGGATATAATATTGGCAGTCTAATGATAAGTATTCTTCTAAGCAATCAATCCACATATCAGGATCAGCTTCTTTATCCCCACCCCAAGGAAACCTTTCAATAAAGAGGTTATCGCCAGCCATAAGAGCTTTCGCTTGTGGATAATAGGCATAGGATGATCCTTTGGTATGTCCTCCGGTTCTTTTAACAATAATTTTTTTGCTATTATCTGCAATAATATATTCTTCCTCAAATTGCTTAGTAGGTAATACAATTTCTAGTCCCTCTAACATTTCTGGATTTTCAGAATTTTCTATTCGTTCCTGTAGTTGTTCTTTCGTCCACTCTTTTTCTAAGCTTTCTTCCATTCTTTTCATGGTTGGCTTTGAAGCAATAATGTCGCAATCAGAGAATACTTGGCTTCCAAAAACATGATCACCATGAAAATGGGTTAATACAAGTTTTGTTGTTTCTTTACCAGTTACTTTCTCTAATTCTTTTCGAAATTCCTTCATTTTTGGAATATTCATACCGGAATCAATGATGATAATGTTGTTATCTGTTACAAAAGCAGCAACATTCCCAATTGTTGATCCATCTGTTATCGCATAAACATTTTTTGTTATTTGTTCAAGATTCATCTCAATCATTTGTGTATGTTATTTATTTCATTCAGTTTAAAGCTTTCCTTCAAATAAACATCGAATACTTTCGGTTATCTCTCTCAAGATAAATCTCTTTAATTAATAAATCAATAACTATCATAGGTTTCAACCATGGATGTAATTATGGTTCACTTTGTTTGTCCTAAATGCCACAAAACAAAATTAGTTCAAGTAGACAACATGATTCGTTGTACATGTGGTTGGTGGTCGACAATTAAAGAAGAGGAAAAATCAGCTCTTACAAAATCAAATTTTGCAGTAGTAGCAACCTAGGTTTTTTTCTCTCTACTAAAACCTTTCCGTGTTTTTTCAGTATTCTATTTCAAATGTTTTATAATCACTTTTTTACAAAATCCGATATGTTTAAGAACTTAAACAGTACCTAAGTATTATTCTGAAGTAATCAGGTATTAATTAGTCATATCGAAACATATAAGTAGAAATATGACTAAGGAAACCGAAATCCCAAAAAAAGGTGATTTGAAAAGTGGAATTCTGCACAAAATGTGGAAATCTTCTTCGCCCGGTTAAAGAGGTTGATAAAACCTATCTCTTATGTCCTAATTGTGGGAAAAAACACAAATTAAGTAAAAAGAATGATTATACAATTGTTAGAACAATTGAACATAATGAGGGCGAGAAATTAGAAGTAACTGAAATACGAAGAAGAAGGGCTTTAACCGAAGAAGAACGCGAGGAACTAGAAGATTCCTATGGTGACCTTTTAGAACAAATGGATGTTGATTAAGGATACTTTACTTA
>JAYEJY010000210.1:0-2563 GCA_034660795.1 Promethearchaeati archaeon
CCAACTACCAGCAAAACATACAGTTACTTCGGTGCCATGTCCTGGTAATTGATTTTTAGATCTTCCTTTGAATTTTTTTTCTTCAACAACCTCTGGTTTATTATTCACAATATCTATAAATAATTTATATTGACTAGTATAACTTGCGGGTTTGTCTTTTGATCTTGCAACACGAGATTTGATTTCAAAAGGAACTCTAATAGTTGATTGTGAATATATTAAAACCATTTTTGCTCCTAATCCAAATCGTCCGCGGGATTGTCTTTCACCATAATTAGAGCCAGTTAAAACACGACCAAATAATCTGGGAATATCTTTATGGGGTATACCTATCCCATTATCTCGGACTGTTAAACGAATAAATTCACTGTAGGAATCATCGATTTTATAACCATCAATTCCTAATAATTCACCTACTTCATCTTCTGACATTAATTCAATAATTATGTCGATATCAGGTAATATACCGCCTTTTTCTGCAGCATCTAAAGCATTTTCAACCAATTCTCGAACGCTTGTATAAGTTGATCTAGTAGGATTATCAAAACCAGCTATGGCTTTATTTGCTTCGAAGAATTCTGCAGCTGAACGTTCTATGATTTTTTCTCGTGCGATCATTGTTCTAATACCTACTAGAGTTAACATTCAATATAATTTTTTTTAAGAGCTATTCTTTTGATGAATGATTTATTACGCGCTCATCATTCTTAATCCAACAATAGATTTGATTTAGATTTTTTGGATTCAAAGAATAGAATCTTTGGAGAAAAAATTTCTCCGAGGAACTCACACAAACAACTCCGAGTGTTCTGAGTTTTTCCTTTTAAAGAAAGGTGAGTTTTAAACCTTTAATTATTTTATCTTTATTGCAAATATACATTACTCTAATTGTATATTTAAGGTTTTAAAATATCCACCGTTCTGGGAAACATTATACCTTGTTTAATATTATCTAATTGACAAATCCACCATACTAATCGTTCAATTCCAAGACCAAAACCTGCATGGGGAGGGATTCCAAATTTGAAAAGATTGAGATACCAGTCATAACTTTTTAGATCAAATCCTTGTTTTTTGATAACTTCTACCATTTTCTCATATTTATGCACTCTTTGGCCACCTGTACACAGCTCAACAAATCCACCTGGAGCCATTAAATCAAAGCTATTTGAAATGGAAGGATCTTCCTCATTGACTCCATAATAGATACCTCTTGTATGGACAGGCCAATCTGTTATGAAAAATGGTGTTTGAAAGTGATTTGATAAGGCTGTTTCTTCTGGTGAAGTAAAATCTTCAGTAAAAATAACTTTATCGGGATAATCTATTTCAAGTAATAATTCCTTACATTCTTTAAATGTTAAACGGGGAAAGCCCGGTTTCAAAGGTTTGGGATTCGCATCAATAGAATCTAGTAAATCTTTGCCTTTTTTGATAGTATTATTTACCAGAAATATTAGGAAATCTTCTAAAATTTGCATCATTCCAATATGATCATAAAATGCAGCTTCAACTTCTATCTGCCAAAATTCTGCAACATGTTTACGGGTGCGAGATTTTTCCATTCTAAATGAAGGAATAATGCCAAATACCTTTTCATGAGCAGTTATAGCAGCTTGTTTGTAAAATTGAGCACTTTGTGCTAAATAAGCCTCTTGTTCAAAATATTTAACCGGAAAGAGAGTTGCTCCACCTTCTGTTGCTGTTGCAACAATCAATGGTGAAAAAAACTCAGTAAAGCCTTTTGTATTAAAAAAGTCTCGAGTAGCTTGAGCTACTAAGCCTTTTATTTTAAGTGGAATTTTATGTTCATCCATTCTAATTGATAATTCCCGATGAGTGAAAACTGTTCCCTCATCCATTGGTGTTCGGCCAGTAATATCAATAGGAGTAGGTCCTTGTACAGGATTTAAAACAGTTATGGTCTCAGGGACAATTTCTATACCATCAGGTGCTATTTCAGTTTCTTTTACATTCCCAATAACCCATATAACATCCTCATTACTCAAATTTTTCAGAGTTTCCCATGTTCCTTCAGATAATTCCTTTTTTATGCCAGTAACTTGGATTCTACCAGATGCATCTCTAACTGTTAAGAAACAAATCTTCCCTTTATCTACTAAATGTTCAGCCCATCCACCAAGTGCAACACGTTGACCATCTTTCATTTTTTTAATTTTAGTGATTGGGATTTTTTCAGCAAATTGAACCACGATATTCCACTCAATCATATTATTCTTATTGTTTGAGAACTACTTATACCTTAAAAGGATTCTTTTTGCTATTTAAAAAGAAAGACATTAGCATATAGGCAAAAAATTAAAGTTATTAATTAATTATTTTTGTATTTTTCTAATTGCATCAATTACCCATGAACGTAGTAAAGCATTGTTATTTTCTGAAGCAATTTTTGTTAAAGCCGGTAATGCTGTGCGGGATTTTATATTACCTAACGCCATTGTAGCTTCTAAGCGGACTCCTAAAACACGGTCTTTTTCTATGGTTTCAATCAATGTTTCAATTGCTTCTTTCGTATCTTCTCTAAGAGTTCCGAGTGCAGAAG
>JAYEJY010000211.1:0-2563 GCA_034660795.1 Promethearchaeati archaeon
ATTTTATAGAAAAGTTGGAGGAAATTGAAAATAATCTTCTTTTCTGTGATTTTCAAGAATTAAAACCTAAATTTAGAGAATTGTTAGAAAGAATGGGTGTTATTGATGATCTTTTTATCGATCGTTTACAAGTGATAACTTCTAATATAACCTCTGAAGAAACAGCTGCTAAACTTATGCATAAATTTAGTGAGGAACTTGCAACAGCGGAAAAGGTAGGAGCATTAGAAGGCATTTTAAAAATTGAGAAGCCAAAAATATTTGGTCGAAAAGATTATTATGCTAAATTAAGTAATATTTTGTTAAATCTTATTGCAAAAATAGGGGAAAATAAAAAAGATAAACCAATTCCATTAAGACAGCTGGAATCACACTTTCGTGATGATTATCCATATATTGAAGCAACTAGTAAAGATCTCATCAAAGCTTGTGAAGAAATGAATAACTATGGATTGCTTTTTCTGGAAAGAGATTCCCAAGGTCTCATATGGATACGATTAACTCCTCCAGAAAGTAAAGCGAATATTATTCTTGAAATAGCAAAAAAAGAGGGTATTGTCACTTTAGAAAATCTGATCCTTGAAACTGGCTGGAGTCAAGCAACAATCCAGGAAGAACTAAATAAATTCATAAAAGCTGGTTGTGTTGTTGTTGATAGTAGCTATGCTCAAGGAACAAAATATTATTTTCCTGGATTATATGAGAAAAACGACAGTAATGAATAATCAAATAAGTAAAGAATTACTGGAAATTTATTTCTAAGTGTTTTACAAAAGAGATAAAAACCGTAATGTTAAAGGAAAAGGTAGGGTATTGTAAGATAAAAATCATGAGAGTTCAATGGGCGAATATAATAATGAAAGATAGTTATCTTAGAGATTTAACAGAACAAGATTGCGAGAAAATAAAACAATTAGATAAAAAAGTTTTTTCAAACAATAAGGTTATAACCAAACAAAATTTTTTGAAAAATTTGAAAGAACAAAAACAAATAACATGGTATTAGTTAATAAAGAAACGAATGATTTCCTGAGTTATTATATTACAAAACATCATGGTAAAACAACAATCCTTAGTAGAATAACGGTTGAAGAAAATAAGCAACAAAAAGGTTATGGCACAAAGATGTTAAAAAATATAATAAAAAATAGTGAACAAGCTAATCGACAGGAAATTAAAACATTTGTTGATGAATCAAATGAAATCTGTCTGAATTTTCTTGAAAAAAATGAATTCAAAGTTATTGAAGAAAGAAATATTTTCATCGTATCGAATGATAAATTACCATCAGAACCTGAAGGTACTTTGCGACATCTAGAATGGGGTGAAATACAATTAATGAGTCTACGATTAGGATTAAATCCAATAACATTAGAACTCTATTTTGGGAGAGAATTTGAACATTTATTACTATATCTCATTAATAATACCCCTCGCGGTTTTTGTATATTAAATGAACAAACAAAGAATATTAGTTCATTAATTCTTAAAGATCCGAAAAAAATATTGGATTTCATAGCTACAATAAAACAGAGATTTAGTTCTATCCTTAAAGACAAAATAAAATTTGGAATAGATGGACAGAAGGAACTAGTAACAAAATGTTTTGATGAAAATTGTGAACATTCTGAACGTTATCTTATATTATTACGAAAATTAAGTTAATAAGTCAGCTAGTGATTTGTTTAATCACCAAAACATTCAACAAACATCCCTACTATTTCTAAAATACAGAAAAGTGCTCGGAAAATTAGAAATATTGACCATCCAAAATAAAAAAGCCATTCTAAGGGATGATAAGCTGGTCTTTTGCGTTTTGGTGGTTTATACCACGCCCGTTTATTTGGATCAGTATGAAAAGAGCCATTTGTAGTATTAAAACTTGAATCAGCTTGGGTATTAGAAAATCGTTCTTGAGAATTTTCTTGTTTTGCTGTATCTTGTATTAACTGTCCGCAATTTTTACAAAATTTATCATTTAGACTATTTAAAGAACTACAATTTGGACAAGTTATGTACTTTCCTGAATGATCAGAAGTTTTAGTAGATTTTCTTTCTTGAGTATTACTACCACAATAAGGACAGTAGATATCGTCTTTTTCTACACTTTCTCCACAAGATGGACAAATCTTCTGTTTTTGACGAATAGAAATAAAAACTCCTCCATGAAAATAATAGTATAATTGTACAGTACTAGTCAAAATACCTATTTAAGTTAATCGAAAAACAAGTCAAAATAAATTGAGTGATTTAAAAAATGAATATATTGTTAACAGGATATCCTGGGGTAGGAAAGACAACAGTAATAATAAAAATAATTCAAAAATTAAAACAGAAACAGGAGATGAAAAAATCCCTATCAGGATTTTATACTGAGGAAATAAGATCGGATAATAATCAGCGATTAGGGTTTAAAATAAAAACCATAAGAACAGCGAAAGAAGGCTTATTAGCACATAAAAAGAAAGAAGGGAGAAAGAAAGTAGGAAGTTATACTGTATTATTAACGGAATTTGAAAAGGTAATCAAAGCAGAATTTGATAAAGAAACAAAAATTGTAATT